>DRQI01000257.1 GCA_011330545.1 Flavobacteriia bacterium | reverse complement strand
CACGGTATATATACAATCATTACCCTTCAGCAGGTTGGCCAATCGCGTCATTGCTTCTGCCCCAAGAACCGGTGGTAAAAGCAAAGGCGAAGGAAGTATTCTCGGTGGAATTGGCGATTTATTAGACGGTGATAATCAATTCTGACAAGTACAATGCAACAACTAAAAAACTTTATAAACGGCCAGTATACTTTACCTGTCTCAAACAATTGGATTGACAATTATTGCCCTGCCAATGGTGAAGTATACGGGCAGATTCCGAACTCTTCAAAAGACGATGTAGCACAGGCCTGCCGAGCGGCAAAAAATGCCTTTGCCAATTGGTCGCAAACCACCATCGAAAAACGCAGCCGTATCTTACTCAAAATTTCTGAACTCTTAGAAAAAAACCTTCAACGTTTCGCTGAAGCGGAAAGTACTGACAATGGCAAACCTATTTCGTTGGCAAAAACAGTAGACATTCCGAGAGCGGCCAGTAACTTCCGGTTTTTTGGCAATGCCATTACACAATTTGCCAGTGAAAGCCACGAAAGTGTAGGGTTTAACGCTATCAATTATACCTTACGCCAACCCATTGGCGTTGTAGGATGTATCTCACCGTGGAATTTACCGCTATACCTTTTTACTTGGAAAATTGCCCCTGCCCTAGCCGCCGGAAACTGCGTAGTGGCAAAACCCAGCGAGGTAACGCCTATGACCGCCTATCTGCTAGGAGAACTCTGTAATGAAGCAGGCCTGCCCAAAGGTGTTCTGAACATCGTTCACGGCTTAGGAAGCACTACGGGGCAAGCCATCGTTGAGCATCCTGATATCAAAGCTATTTCGTTTACCGGAGGAACAGCTACCGGTGCGCATATCGCGCGTGTTGCCGCACCCATGTTTAAAAAACTATCCCTAGAATTAGGTGGTAAAAATCCGAATATCATCTTTGCTGATTGTGACTATGACGATATGTTAGAAACTACCCTACGTTCTTCTTTTGCCAATCAAGGCCAAATATGTTTATGCGGAAGTAGAATTTTTGTAGAGCAACCGATTTACAATCAATTTAAAACCGATTTTGTTGCCCGCGTAAAAAAACTCAATGTAGGGCATCCGGCAGAAGCCACTACCGATATTGGCGCATTGGTTTCAAAACCACATCTTGAAAAAGTAATGCAATATGTTACTATCGCCAAAGAAGAAGGCGGTACACTCTTATGTGGCGGCAATAAAGTATTGGTAAAAGGTTTTGAAAACGGTTATTATTTAGAGCCTACCGTTATAGAAGTGCCTACCGACGAATGTAGGGTAAACCAAGAAGAAATCTTTGGCCCCGTAGTAACCCTAATGCCTTTTACTACAGAAAATGAGGCCTTAACAATGGCCAATAAAGTAAAATACGGGTTATCAGCAACCTTGTGGACCAATAACTTAAAACGTACTATGCGCATGAGCCAGCAAATACAAGCAGGAATTGTTTGGATAAATACGTGGATGTTGCGAGATTTGCGTACGCCCTTTGGAGGTGTAAAAAGCTCGGGGGTAGGCCGTGAAGGTGGATTTGAAGCCTTGCGCTTTTTTACAGAAGCCAAAAATGTATGTATAAAATATTGAATCATATTAATCTTCCTACCTTTTCTAATAAAGGCAGCGAGAAAAAACACAAGATAACAGCTAAAAATAATAACTAACAAAACTCCTTCCCGTAAAGAAGGTCCGGATAAGATGAATATAAACTTAACAAAAAAAAATGCTTTGGTTTGTGGCAGTACACAAGGTATCGGCAAAGCAACGGCAATGGCATTGGCAGAACTCGGTGCCAATATTACCTTAGTGGCCCGTAATGAAGAAAAATTACTCAATGTATTGACAGAATTGCCCAATACCTATCAAAATCACAATTATATTGTAGCAGATTTTCAAAATCCTGTTGAATTGGGTGAAAAAGTAGCAACACATTTAAAAAATGTAGGTATCTATCATATTTTAGTCAATAATACCGGAGGGCCAAAAGGCGGGCCGATATTTGCAGCCGAACTAGAAGATTTTGAAAGTGCTTTTACACAACACCTAAAAAGCAATCATATCTTGGTACAAACGGTTGTACCGGGAATGAAAGAAGCTGATTTCGGCAGGATTATCAATATTATCTCTACTTCGGTAAAACAACCCCTTGACGGATTGGGGGTATCAAATACCATACGTGGTGCCGTTGCCAGTTGGAGTAAAACCCTGGCCAATGAATTGGGAGCATTCGGAATCACCGTAAACAATGTATTACCGGGAGCTACTTCCACCGAACGATTATCAGAAATCATCAAAAACAAAGCAGCAGCTACAGGAAAATCTGTTGAAGAAATTTCAAAAATGATGAAAAACAGTATTCCCGCCAAACGCTTTGCACAACCCGGTGAAATTGCCAATGCCGTTGCCTTTTTAGCCAGTGAGGCTGCTGCCTATATTAACGGCGTCAACCTACCCGTAGATGGCGGTAGGACAAAGTCACTGTAAAAAAATAACACAACTATCAGCAGAAAAAAACGCATAAAAGAAGGTATCTATATTTCAGAAAATTAGAGTATATTTATTTCTGAAAAATGACAATAGTAATAATTCAAAACTCTTAACCGCCCCGTTATGAGTTCCTTCCCTTTAAGAAGGTTAGAATGGGCCAATAGTATGAGTAAACTGGTACAACCTATAAATTTTAAAAAGTGGATTGACGAAAACCGCCATTTATTAAAACCGCCCGTAGGCAATAAAGTGGTATGGAAAGACGGCGACTTTATCGTAATGGTAGTTGGCGGGCCTAATAGCCGAAAAGATTATCATTACAATGAAACTCCTGAATTTTTCTATCAGGTAGAAGGTGATATGATTTTAAGAATTATGGTAGATGGCAACCCCCAAGACATTCATATCAACGAAGGCGACATTTACCTATTGCCACCCAAAGTGCCTCATTCACCGCAACGCGTAGCTAATACCGTTGGCTTGGTTATTGAATACCCGCGCCCCAAGGGTATGTTAGATGCTTTAGAGTGGTATTGCGAAAACTGTAATGCTTTGCTTTATCGAGAAGAATTTGCACTGGAAGATATTGAAACCGATATGCCGGGTATTTTTGACAAATACTATGGTAGTAAAGAAAAATGTACTTGTAAAAAGTGTGGTGCCTTTATGGAACCTCCTGAAAAGATAAAATAATGTTATGTTGAGCACAATCGAAATGTCTATTTTAGTGACTCTTCACTATGTTCAGAATGACAAAAGATATTACGAATCTTAAGAAAATTCTTACTCCCGTTATATGCGCAGGCATATTTACAGGAATGATAACTTACTAAAATTCTCGCTTTCGCGGGAAACAACTATGAAACGAAAACTACGCATCAACGGCCATTCACATTTATTGCCTTATCCTGAAGAAATTCCTCAATTTATGAAAGACAAAGGTATTTTTTGGGTGGATAAAGACCGAAAATTCATGCTCCAAAAAAATTGGAAACGACCGGTAACCGATTCTAGTTTTTTTCTGGAAGAAAAATTAGAATGGATGGAGCGTTTCCAAATTGACCATGCCGTAGTTTTAAATTTATCACAACTTTACGGCAATGGCTTGCGCGTTGAAGAAATGAAACAGGCCTTGCGATTTCAAAATGATTTTAATGCTAAAATCCAACACGAGAATCCTTCTAAATTTACATCGGGATTTGTAGTACATCCCGGATTTGTACGTGGAGCCTGTTGGGAAATAGAACGCTGCGTTGAAGAACTGGGTATGCAACTCTTGTGTTTGCCGACGCATTATATGGATACCATTGGTACTTGGCGTTGTATTTTTGACGAAGAAAACGAACCCATTTTTGAACTTGCCAACAAATACAATCTGGCAGTAGAAATACATCCTTATGACGGTGAAAAATTTATCTTGCTAGAAAATATTTCATGGCGTTTTCATTTGATTTGGATGTTGGCACAATGTGCCGATGCCTATCATTTTTTGACCTTAAACGGTTATCAGGATAAATTTCCAAACATGCGTGTCTGCTTTGCCCACGGCGGCCAACTATCACAAATCAATTTAGGAAGGCGCATTCAAGGTTTTGACGGCAGGCCTGATTTGTTTGAAGGAAAACAACATCCGAGAAAAGCCGTTGGCCACAAAAATATCTTTTTTGACACCTTGGTACACGATACGGGTTCGTTGCAATTACTTATTGAAAATCAAGGTTATAAACAGGTTATAATGGGTTTAGACGACCCTTATCCTTTAGGGGAAATGGAAAGTAAATCACAATCGTCATACCCGGGAAAAATATTGGATTTGGCCATGGAACGCCATATTATCAATCAAACCGAATATGATGCTATCTGGGAAGATAACGTACTTCAATGGTTGTGTGGTGACGATACCGAAGCCAAAGAAAAACTAGTGAATAGAATTTTAAAATAATACGGGTTCGGTACATAATAGGTTGCCAACCTGTTTTTGGCAACTCCTTCAATGAATTTTGCGTAATTCTAACGAACCCTGAAAGGATTTGAAACCCTTTCAGGGTTGAATATTATAACAAATAGCCTTCTAATCTAACACAAAACTACAAGGTTCCCCGATTGGCTTGTTCGCGTTCAATGGCTTCAAATAAGGCTTTAAAATTACCTACGCCAAAAGACTGTGCTCCTTTGCGTTGAATAATCTCAAAGAACATCGTTGGCCTGTCTACTACGGGTTTTGTAAATAGTTGTAATAAATACCCTTCTTCGTCTCTATCAATCAACACGCCGTGTTTTTTTAATACTTCAACGTCTTCGTCAATTTTTCCTACACGCTCTAACAAATCGTCATAATACGTATCGGGTACATATAGAAATTCAACACCTCTGTCTCGCATAGCAGAAACCGTTTTTACAATATCATTGGTAGCCACGGCAATATGCTGCACGCCCGCCCCGTTGTAAAAATCTAAATATTCTTCTATTTGCGATTTTTTCTTGCCTTTTGCGGGTTCATTAATAGGAAATTTTATCCTACCGTTGCCATTAGACATTACTTTACTCATCAAAGCTGTATACTCTGTAGAAATATCATCATCGGTAAACGATACTATTTGTGCAAAGCCCATTACCTTAGCATAAAATTCACACCATTCTTGCATTTCGCCCCAGCCTACATTGCCTACCATATGGTCTATAAATTTTAAGCCTACAGGCTCAGGATTGTAGTGCGATTCCCACTTTTGATACCCGGGCAAAAAGAGTCCGTGATAATTTTTACGCTCTACAAATAGGTGTACGGTTTCTCCATAGGTATAGATTCCTGATCGGATTACATACCCGTTTTCATCTTCTTCTTTGGTAGGTTTCATAAAAGGTTTGGCGCCCCTTTTGGTAGTTTCTTCAAATGCTTTAGTAGCATCTTCTACCCAAAGTGCTATTACTTTAACGCCATCGCCGTGTTTGTTGATATGTTCATTGATAGGGCCTCCTTCTTCTAAAGAGGTAGTTAATACCAATCTTATCTTATCTTGTTTTAACACATACGAAACGTGGTCTTTTACACCGGTTTCCAATCCTGCAAAGGCTTCTGACTGAAAGCCAAATGCCGTTTTGTAAAAATGTGCAGACTGTTT
>DRQI01000256.1 GCA_011330545.1 Flavobacteriia bacterium | reverse complement strand
GTTATGCATAGTCAAATAGTATTCCAAAAATGATTACCGGTATAATTTTTTAATGGCAATAGCTAATTTTCGGGCTGCATTGGGCTGCATTCTAAACCACAATTCAGGTTCTATCAATTCTAGTTCGGCGATAGCCAATTGCCCATGATTATCAGTAAACATATCTACTCTTGCATATAACGGTTTTGGCCGGCAGGCATTCACCGCTTTAATGGCAAATGCAATTTCCGATGAAGTAGGATGGTATTGATGTACACTGCCACCATAATCGTCTTGTACCCTAAAATCGCCTTTTTTAGCTTTTTTTAATACGGCATGCGAATAGGCACCGTCTATAATGATTAATGAAAGCTCTCCTTTTTCAATGATGCTGTGTTGAAAAGGTTGTAGCATAAAAGACTCATTGGCAATGAGCTTTTTAAAAAGGGCTTCATGGCTTTGCAGATTTTTTGGAGTTAGTTTATAAGTATGCCTTGCGGCACCCGAAACTACCGGTTTTAAAATGGTCGTTTCCCATTGGGTTTCTTTATGCAGTTGGGCTAAAGTCTTAGCGGTGCCGGCTTCAATAAATAAGGTGGGTGCACAATGTACGCCGTGCTGTTCTAAGTCTTGTAAATACTGTTTGTCAATATTCCACTTAATGAGATTTTCGGCATTTATAAAACAGGTTTTCCGGCCTGTTTTGGCCAACCAATTTGAAAATTCGCCAAAACGGTCAAAATAGTCCCAAGTTGACCGAAATAACGCATAGTGAGT
This sequence comes from Flavobacteriia bacterium, assembly GCA_011330545.1. Classification (GTDB taxonomy): domain Bacteria; phylum Bacteroidota; class Bacteroidia; order Flavobacteriales; family Flavobacteriaceae; genus Aureibaculum. The sequence goes on along the minus strand of DRQI01000256.1, from coordinate 4,726 downwards.
TGTTGACCAATCAAAGACGGGGTCGTCCCATGCGAGGCGTAGGGTGGTAAGGCCTTCTTCATATAATGCTTGTTGTACGAGCCGGTCTTCTAATAAAACATTAGTTATATAAGGAGTTGTTTCTTTAGGGCGTACATATCTAGCATCGGTTAAGAGAACGACATCAATTTTCTTTGTCATATTCAGTACTACTTAAAACCCTGCTGCTTTGTCATCACCCCTAGGGTCGGCACCGCCTTCCAATTTGCCATTTGGCAATACCAATACGGCGTCTACTTTTCCAATAATGGGCGTGTTGCCACTATCAATGGTATACCCTAATTTTCTTAAGGGTTCAAATACCAAGGTGTCAAATGCAGGTTCAAATTTAATGACATCGGGTAACCACTGATGGTGAAACCGAGGTTTAGAAACCGACTCTTGCATGGTCATATCGTATTCTAAGACATTTAAAATATTTTGCATTACCGAAGTAATGATGGTAGAGCCTCCCGGAGAGCCTAATACCATTTTTAACCGGCCGTTCTTTTCAACAATCGTGGGCGTCATAGAACTCAACATCCGTTTTTCGGGGGCAATGGCATTGGCTTTTGCCCCGATAAGGCCAAACATATTGGGTACTCCGGGTTTGGCACTGAGGTCGTCCATTTCATTGTTTAAAAAGAATCCTCCTTTTGCTACGTAAACTTTTGACCCATAAGCCCCGTTTAATGTTGTGGTTACAGATACCGCATTGCCAAATTTATCAATAATAGAATAATGGGTAGTTTCATTGCTTTCATAACCTGTGATAGTTCCATGTGAGATATCGGAAGATTTTGTTGCTTTGTTCCAATCGAAATCAGCCATTCTGCCTTTTAAATACGAAGGGGCGATGAGGCTGTCTATCGGAATATTCACAAAATCGGGGTCGCCTAAAAAATATGCCCTATCGGCATAAGCCCTGCGTTCGGCTTCAGTAATTAGCTGAATGTATTTTAGAGAATTATGTGGGTATTGTTGAATTCCGTAAGGTTCAATACTTTTTAATATTTGGGCAATACAGATACCGCCACTTGAAGGTGGCGACATAGAAATAATTTTATTGCCATCATAGGTAAAGGTAATTGGGTCTCTCCATTTGGCTTCGTAGCCGGCAAGGTCTTCTTTGGTAATGATACCTCCCAATGCTTGTACATAATTTACTATAATATCGGCGGTTTCCCCTTTGTAGAATTCGTCACGGCCATGATCTCTAATCCGGGTGAGGGTTGCTGTTAAGGCAGGATATTTTATGGTATCACCGGCTTTCCAAACCGTATCTAAAAATATTTTTCGGTGGTTGGCTTTACTAAAAAGAGGCCTGTAATGTGCCAGCCTTTTGGCTTGTTTTTCGGTAATTACCACACCTTTTATGCTGAGGTCTATGGCAGGCTGGATGAGTTTTTTAAAAGGCAGAGTGCCAAATTTATCATGGATGGCAAATAAACCGGCAACGGTGCCGGGTACTCCAATGGCCATAGCCCCAAGGGTACTTTTATCTTTGATAACATTACCGTCGGCATCCAAATACATATCGTGAGTAGCTGCCATGGGTGCTTTTTCACGGTAATCAATAGCTCCGGTACTACCGTCATTGAGCCGATATACCATAAATCCGCCACCGCCTATATTTCCTGCAAAAGGATAGCTTACTAACAGGGCCAAATCAGTTGCTACCATAGCATCAAAAGCATTGCCGCCTTGTTTCATAATAGATACACCAATTTTTGAGGCTTCTTCACGGGCAGAAACCACAATAGCACTATCGGCTATAAATCCGTATTGTTTTTTATGAAGGGTTTGGGTTGGTTCTTGCTTGCATTGTATCAAAACAAGTGCGAGTAACAGTAAAGTAAAAAAATGTTTCATGGGTAGAGATAGTTATTATTTTTATTGGCCATACAAATATTTAACTGTGATTGGTTGAGTTTTTATGATTGTAGGCCTGTAATTTTTCGTCGCAAAAGGTACGTAACTTTTCAAAAAATTCTATAAAATCATTTTCTAAATCTGAATAATGAAGTGTTAAGTCTTCAATAGCCAAATGCATTTGCGAAATATTTTTGGTGCGTTTGTTCATTCCTTGCAGCACTTTTTCTATGCCTTTGGTAGTTTTGTAACTGTACAACCAGTTTCCTTTAATCATAATAGGTAACATCAGTTGAATTTTTTTAGGGAGGATGTTGTAATTATCTTTTAACAGGGTATAAAAATTTTGTACGTATGTTGATAATGGGATATCGCTATACGAAGCCCAATTTTTTGCAAGGTAGTGGTCATATAAGATATCGATAATTACGCCGTCGTAATGGCGATACCTCTTGTGTAACCTATTTTTACTTACTTTTACTATCGGATGTACATCTGTAAAAGAATCAATTTGACGGTGCAATACAATTCCTTGTTGGATGCCTAGAGGATATCCTTGGTACTTTTTTCCTTTGATGCTATCAGCAATAAAATTACCTATTTTGATGGCGTTGTTATCACCTGAGAGGTATATATGTGCTAAAAAATTCATTCGTACGAATATAATAAACTCGACTAGAATATGAGCGTATATTAATAAAAAACTCCTTTATAAAAATAAAGGAGTTTTACATTGGTTGAGATTGAGGTTTGATATAGGATATTGAACTTATGTAAAAGAAAAATACCTTATGCTGTAAAATTATGGAATAATAAATTCCCAATTTATTTTTTTAAAGAGCTTTTTTAATTCGTCTTTTTTATCGGTTTTACAAACAAAGAAATCATATTGCCCGTTTGCCGCAATGAGGGCAATCAATTGTTTGCTTTGAAGGGCGTTATTAGCTGATTTTAAGTATGAATTGGTCCAGTCGGTGGCTCTTACCGGCCTAAAGTTCATTTTTTGAGTATATAATAATTTGCGCAATGATTTTTTAGTATTCTTGGCATCTTCGCTATACGCCATCAGTTTAAAATGTGTTAAAAGCAAACTGATGGCTCTTTGAAAATAAGGGATTTCACCATTGGCTAATGTCCATTCTGCCAAAAACGGATTGGGTTCTACAACTATCAATCCACGGGCATTTTTTTTATTCCAATTCGGAATGGTTCGAATGGCAATGTCTTTAAATACAAAATCAAATTTTTTCGGATTTTTAAAGGCCAGCCAAATTTTACCGGTAATATCGTCAATTTTTGTCTCTGTATAGTAAGGGCTGCCTAATAAAGTAACAATTTTTTTGATATCTTCTTTTTTGACGTCAATACGTTGTAAATCGGGTTTCTTTTTTTTATACTCTCGGATTTTACTTTTAAAAGTTATTTTTGAATAATCGGGTTGTGACCAGCTATTTACATTAAATCCGATGATTGTTATCAATAACAATGCTATCTTTTTCATGTTCATTAGGTAGAATTTAAAATTAATAAATGGGCTTGGTTATTTTTTAGTAAAAAACCGTTCCTAGTAGAAACGGTTTTTTTATAATTAAAGTATATTCAATAAAATTAAGAATTAAGGTTTTACAAAATCCCATTTTATTTTTTTAAAAAGGTTGGTTAGTTTATCTTTTTCGCCTATTTTACAAACGATAATATCATAATGTCCTTTGGTTACCAGCGCTACAAGGCCTTTCTTTTCTAATTGTGTATTCACCGTTTTGAGGTATGAATAAGCCCAATCATCATCTTTTGGGTCTTCGAGGTTGATGTCTTTGGTAACTAAAAGTTCATTAAAAGACGACTTTACTCCTTCGGCATCATCACCGTAGGTAATCAAGCTGTAATAATCGAGTATTTTACTTAAGGCAATTTGAAAATACGGAAACTCGTCATCATTAATAGTCCATTCGGTAAGGTACGGATTGGGTTCTAATACCAATTCGCCTTTGGCATTTTTATGCCCCCAATTATTAATGGTTTTAACGGCAAAATCTTTATATACAAAATCAAATACTTTCGGGTTGCTAAAGGCTAACCAAGCCTTATTGATAATTTCTTCCTTTTGTTTTTTGGTATAAAAATTATCGCCCAACAAATCAATAATTTCGGTAAGCAATGTTTTGTCAATACCCAGTTGTTTCGTTCGGGGTTCTTCTTTCTTATATTCATAGATATCGCTTTTAAACTTCACATCAGAGTAATCAGTTACCTGCGAATACGCTATAAAATTAAAAATTAAGAATGTTAGAGGGAGTAATTTTCTTATCATAGAGCTGTTTTAGTTAAACTTCGTTTTAAACTAAAACTAAGAACAATAGTTGATTTTATCAATATGTTCATAGTAATATTTCTTTTATATAGCTAATCAGACCGCTAAATTACTAAAAAAAGAATACCAACGCAACCTAAGTTACACAATTCTATTATTTTTTTAATAAATGGCTGCTTTTTGCTAATAAATGGAAGGGTTAATCGTTTAACATTACCGGCATTACCAAAAGGGTGATGTTTTCACCGTCTTCCAACCCATCGATAGGAGTTAAAATTCCTGCCCTGTTGGGCAATGACATTTCCAGCAATACCTCATTAGAATTTAGGTTGCTCAGCATTTCTGACAAAAATCTTGAATTGAAGCCAATCTGCATGTCGTCCCCTTCATAATTGCATTGTAAACGTTCGTCGGCCCGATTCGAAAAATCGAGGTCTTCGGCAGAGATATTGAGTTCGGTACCTGCCATTTTTAAGCGTATCTGATGTGTTGTTTTACTGGAAAAAATAGAAACACGCCGAACAG
>DRQI01000255.1 GCA_011330545.1 Flavobacteriia bacterium | reverse complement strand
ATAGTTTTAAAATTTCCTAAAAAATCACCCTGAGGTTGTTGCCAATTATTAAAATCTATTAAATTTTGGGCATTGGCATCTGCCGTAAAAATACCTATTTCGGTAGCGGCATAAATAACATCATTGAATACGGCAATTTGATTTATAGAAACTGTTGTAGAATTGTTCCCTATAAAATACGTATCGCCAAATTGTAAGTTCTCGATGTCGTAAACTACAACGGCAAACGGGGTTGATAAGTACAGTTTGTTATTGAATTCGGTGATATGCTTGATTTCTTTTTCTCCGGTAATGGTCAGCCTTTCAATATCATTGGCTACGGTAATCTTACCATCAGCATCTACTATTTCTAACAGCCCTGTTTGATACCCAATAATCAACCGTTGAAAGGTTTTGCTAAAATATATGCTGGTAGTTGTTTCTCCTGTCAATCCTTGAACGGAAGATAGTTTTTGAATTTCTTGTGTTACCGTATCATAAATAAAAACAGCATTGTCTGTTACCGCATAAATTTTGGTGTCAACTTTGATAAAATCTTTTACATTGTTATAGGAGTAAAAATCTTCCCAACTGGTACTAAAATCGGTCTGTGACCAACTTGTTAACGTAAGAAAAAGTAACCATAAATTGAGATAGCGCTTCATAATAAAAATGATAATCTTGTCAAAGATATCTAATTAACGATAAAAACAGTATTTTTAGTGCTAATAAAAGCCTTTTCGGAAGGCAACCGTTTATATTTAGATACTCGTTACTATGCCTATTGAAATTGAACGCAAATTTTTGGTCAACTCTACCGGTTTTAAAAAGGATTGTTATGATAAAATTTACATAAAACAAGGGTTTTTAAACTCTAATAAGTACCGGGTGGTAAGAATCAGAGTGATTGATGAAACCGGATATATTACGATAAAAGGACTGTCTTATGATCATGGTACCAGCCGATTTGAATGGGAAAAAGAAATTTCTAAAGATGACGCCGAGCAATTATTGTTGTTAAGTGAAACCGCAGCTATTGAAAAAATAAGATACTTGGTAAAAATTGAGAATCATATTGTTGAAGTTGACGAGTTTTTAGGTGATAACAAAGGATTATACATTGCAGAAATTGAATTACATTCTGTAGGCGAACTATATAAAAAACCACTTTGGTTAGGTAAAGAAGTTACCGGTAAAAAAAAGTATTACAATGCTACATTGAGTAAAAAGCCTTACAATACATGGAAAAGAAAACCTCAAAAAAAATAACTATTTTATTTTGAGGTTTTTAATGGTTTAGGGTGAATTTAGTTTTTCTTTTTATAGCAGTTTTCCCACATACGCAAACCGGTTTTGTTGAATTTTAATGAACACTTTTTTCTTTTTGTGGTGTGAGATTAGTAACCGGCGTAACTGTTTCTATTGCCTTAAATAACCATGTAATTCCTTTTTTAATATAAACTACTCTTTTTAAAACTTCTTTTTTGTCTATTTTAATTTTGACTGTTCTAACATAAAGTGTTTCACTTACATTTTGAAGAATACTGCCTTTGTCAACAAAACTGATGATGCTGTCTTTTTCAATTACTTTTTGTAAGACGTCACTGTCTGAAGGTTTTGAAAAAGATGATATTGACATCGGTGCTTAAGGGGCTTGAATTAGTTTTCTCAAAATTACATTTTGTTTTTGTGCTTTTTATAAAAAATAAATAATTGGTGTAAAAATGCCAACAAATGGTATTATTTTGCCAATAAATGGTAATATCAGCTTTTTCGTTCTGCCTTTTGTTTTTTATTTTTTTGTTAAATTTTCTTAGGGAATTTAATGGTAACCTTTGTTCCTGTAGTTGATTCGTCAGAAATATCTTCAATAATTACGTATACATTAAGGTTTTCATGCAACATTTTAATCCTGTCTTCTGAAGCCCGTAGCCCAAAGGGTTTCCGTTCGCTTTTTTTATCTTTTTTACGTGATTTTGTCTTGTCTATCCCCACACCGTTATCAATAATTTCACACCGTATATTTTCACCTTCATCATAAATGGTAAGGCTTATTTTTTTATATCCTTTTTTATTTGAAAATCCATGCCAAATAGCATTTTCAATATACGGTTGCATAAACAATGGCGGTACTTGAATTTTATTCAAATCAATGGTATTATCAATGGTAACGATATAATCAAATCCTCCTGTCATTCGCATTTGTTCGAGTCGTACATACAGGCCTTGAACGCCTAAATCTTCTTCGAACGGAATTGTTAAGCGGGAAGAGTTTTTTAGAATTTCACGAATCAACCTTGAAAACTTCGTAATATAATCAGATGCTGTTTCAATGTCGTTTTTCAAGACAAAGTTATTGATAGAGTTTAGTGAATTATACAAAAAATGCGGATCCATTTGGGTTTGTAAAACCGTCATTTTCAAGTCGCTCATTTCCTTGGTTTTTAATGCCAATTGAAGTTCGGCATCTTTTATTTTTTCTTTGAAAATCCTATTTCTATACCCAATAATTAAAGCGAACATTGTAGTTTCAATAATAGCTCCTATATAGGTAAAAAACATGGGCTCTATACCTCTTTCTTGCATATAGGTATTCCCTAAGGCAAAGGGGCCTAAAAAGCTAATATTAGCCAAGAATACATAGGTTAACGAACCAATGATGAAGAAGGTTACATGGCTGCCTTTTATTTTGGTTAGTACTATATAGGTAAGTAATGAAAAAACGCTAAAAATAGGCATCAATATAAAAAATAACCGTTCTTGATAATTATATCCATAGATAGCTTGAATAATTAAAAATACGAATGCGATTATTAAAAACAGCTTATATTCAATCACTAAGAGCACATCCCATTCGGGAATATATTTTTTGGTGCGCAGTAGTTTTCTGGCAAAAAGTACATAGGCGGCATAGCCCAAAAATTGTAACGAAAAGTTGATATAGTTGTAAATTGGCCGATAATCAGGGGTACTTATATCTTTTAAGAAATAGATAAAAAAACTAAGTAAGTAAAGGCTGTAAAATAGATATAGTTTGTCTTTATTCTGAATATAAATTACTAAGTGGTAAATAGATAAGATAAGTAATGCCCCTCTTACCCAAGAATAAATTTCAGAACTAAAATCTAACAACATAAAAAAGATTTAAAAAAGCCTTTCTAGCAATTCTGATTTCTTATTTCTGCTTATACTGGCATTCATTCCGTTGCTCATTACTAGTTCACCTCCAAGACTTTTTAGGTATTCTTTTACGTGGTTTACATTGATTAAAAACGAATTGTGCACTCTAAAAAACTCGGGATAGTGAAATTTCTTTTCAACCTCTTTCAATGTTTTTGTCACTAAAATCTCTCTATCGCCGGTCAAAAAAACCGTTGTATAGCTTTTATCAGATTTTAGCATGATTACCTCTTTTCTGTCTACCAGATAAATTTTACCATCGGCAGAAACACTTATTTTGTCTGTTTTGTTGAGATTAGAGAACAAAAACTGTAGTTTGTCTTCCAATTGGCTTCCTTTACGCGATTCTTTTACTTTGGCCACCGCTGTAATTAATTCGTCTTTGTCTACCGGCTTTAACAAATAATCAATTGCTGAAACCTTTATGGCTTTCAAGGCAAATTCATCATGTGCTGTGGTAAAAATAAGGTCAAAATTGGTGTTTGATAATTGTTGTAACATGGTAAAGCCATCCATTTCAGGCATGTCTATGTCTAAAAAAACCAAATCGGGTTTTTCTTTTTGAATTACATCAATAGCTTCAATAGGAGAGTTACATTTAATTATTTGAATATCATCAATGTAACGATTAAGTTTCCATTCTAAAGCCTCTAATGCGTTGATTTCGTCATCAACCAATACGGTCTTTAACATGGGTTTAGAGTTATTTGGTTAAAATTACTGCCAAGATACTATATTTGCTATTGATTGGCAAAAGGTTAGCGGGTAATTTCAATATTTCTTTTGATTTCATTTCCTAACTCGTCTATCGCCGTAATGGTATGTTTGCCAACGCTCGGTTGAATGGCCATCTCGTGAAAAGTTTGTGTGGTACCGATAAAACGGGTATCTATATACCAAAATATTTTTATATCGGGTGTTGCATGTGCCACCTTAAAAACCAAATCGTTCCGTTTTTCATTAAACCCTTTCGGTAAAAATATTTTTATTGCTTCTTTTGGGTAGATAAAATCCATTATTGGCTTTTCTTCCGATACACATCCTTGCTTGAATTTGGGTAAGGTTTTATAGGTAGGGTTTTTGCGTTGATAGTAATATTCCATCAAGGGTGGAAGCACAAACCAACTCTGGTGTTTCATCTTGCCTATAGGATAACACGATGAGTTTACTTGATACTGTTCGGTTTCGTTTAAATGTATCCAAAAATGATAGGGGCAAGGCCTTGTTTTTAATCCGGCACGTGGTACATATACCGAATCTTTTTGTTCGCAAATTTCTGAAGCCCGGTATCCGCTTTTGCTACATACGGGAATTTTTTCCAATTCATCAAAAGGCTTGGCAAACCATTTGCTTCTTGGCAAGATATCAAACACGTCAAAAAGAATGGGGGCAGCCGTAGAAACCCCTACCAATCCGGGCCTTCCTTCGCCATCGGCATTGCCTGCCCAAACGCCTACCACATAATCTTTGGTAGTGCCAATGGCCCATGCATCGCGAAAACCGAAACTGGTACCTGTTTTCCAAGCTATTTCTTTCGACGAATCGAAAAATTCCCAATTTTCATTGCCTTCAGGGCGATTGACTTCTTTTAAGGCTTTGTAAGTCATATAAATAGCGCCTGCATCAAATACTGTTTTCTCTGTAGAGCGTTCGCCAAAATCAACTGTATAATCTGCCAAATATGTAGGTTCGACAAATTCATTTTTATAATATTTTCCTTGGGTGGTATCGTAGTGATTTAGCGTTGAAGATAACGAAGCATAACTTTTGCACAAATCCCATAAATTGCTTTCTGCCCCGCCTAAAATTAATGACAATCCGTAGTGATTGGCATTGTATTTAATATCTTTTAAGTGTAAGGTCTTAAGGTAATGATGAAACCTATCTAACCCAAATTGTTGTAACATTCGTACTGCCGGTACATTTAATGAACGCGACAATGCCCTGCTTGCCGGTACGGCACCATCATATTCCATATTAAAATTTTTGGGGTTGTAACCTGCAATTTGAGTAGGGACATCGGCCACAAGGGTATTAGGTAAAATCTCACCGGCATCTAACATGCCCGCGTATAAAAAAGGTTTTAAAATACTACCGGTACTTCTGGGCTTGTCAATAATATCAACATCTTTTTGATGGGCTCTATCGGTGGGCGAATTACCGATATAAGCCAATACTTTTCGTGAATTTACATCTAAAACCAATACAGCAATATTGTGAATTTGATTTTGACGTAAGTTATTATAATGCATTTTTACAATTTGGTTGACACGTTTTTGTAAGCTAAATTTTACCGAGGTCTTAATGCGTTTTCCTTTGTTATCTTTTGTGATTTGTTGTAATAAATGGGGTGCAAATTGCGGAAGCCGATATGGTTTTTTCGGTAACTCTTCTTGTATGGCTAATTGGTAGGTCAAGTCATCAATAGTTCCGTTTTCCGCTAATTTTTTTAATAAGCGATTTCGTTTATTTAACAACCGCTGTTTATTTTTTCCCGGAAAAATAAGGCTCGGCGCATTGGGTAATACGGCCAAAGTAGCACTTTCTGCCCATGATAATTCATTGGGGTTTCTGCCAAAATAGCGCCATGATGCCATATCTAATCCTACTACATTTCCGCCAAAAGGTGCATTTGATGTGTAGAATGTCAATATTTTATGTTTAGAATAGCGCAATTCTAAACGCGTGGCCAGTATTATTTCAATTGCTTTTTCAAAATAGGTTCTCGATTTGCCTTTACGGGATAACCGGATAACTTGTTGTGTGAGGGTGCTGCCCCCACGTTTTACCGTACCTGATTTTATATTTTGCCATAAGGCTTTGGCAATTGAAACCGGATTGAAACCCGGATGCTTGTAAAAATAGGCATCTTCAAAGGTAACAATACTCCGTTCAAATTTATAGGGAATACTATCGCTATGCGGAAAACGCCATTGTTCATCATCGGCGATTTGGGCTCCTAAGAGTTTGCCTTCTGTGCTTTCTATTACCGTTGAAGTGGGTTCGTTGAAAAGGGGGTTGGGTAATGAAAAATAATACCAACTTAAAAGTATGGCTAAAATGATACTTTTAACTTTGTTTTGTTTTATCTTATTAATGATTTTATTCATAACTTAACCCTTCCGTCCACGCTCATAGCGTGGCCACCTTCCCTTTTAAAGGGAAGGAGTTTGCATACTGACTATTTATTTCATTCGTAATTTTTTATATAAACCTAAATGGTAAACTCCCCTCCTTTTTTTAAGGAGGGGTGGGTTTTTGCCAAAGCAAAAAGACGGGGTGGTTTGGTTAATCTTTAAAATAATTACTAATTTCATCCAACACTCTTTGCTTATTTTCAAATCTCTTTTTATAAATTATAACCTTCCGCCTACGCTTTTGGCATGGCCACCTTCCCTTTTAAAGGGGAAGGCGTTTGCCCGCTGACTATATTTTCAATTTCTAGTTTCTAATCTAAACCTGTTTCTAAACGCCTGTCTTTTTCTTAAGTAAGGTAGCACACCATTAATGTGTTCGGGGTGGTTCATAACTATTATTCTAGAATTTTAATGGTTTGTTTGGGTCTTTTTATTCGAATTTTAATTCTTGAATATACCCACTCATTTTGAACTTTGTTTGCTGAAATATCAAGCTTTCCTTTTCCTTTTAAACCTTTCACTCTCACTGAAATATCAACAGTATTGTTATTGTTAGAATACTTGATTGTTCCTTCTACAATTGCCATTAAATCAATCGGTTGTAAATCTCCTAAGGTTTGTTGTACTTCTTCATTGCCTTTGGCTATTTTTAGTGCATTTTCATAAATTTCTGAATCTGAAAACACACTGACAACTCCTGAAATTTCATTTCCGGCTAGTGAGATAATTACTGCGAGTCCTGAAAATAGTATCAATACGGGTGTCAGCCATTTCCAGTTTCTATGTAGCCAAGGTTTTTTTGACATTAATTTTTCTATTCTTTTAACCCAATTTAAACTTTGTGTGATGTACCCTTCCGTCTTCCAATTCCATTGGAAGCCACCTTCCCTTTTGAAGGGAAGGAGTTTGCGTGCCGACTTCTTATTCCATTCTTTACTTTTTATCTTAAACCCAGATGGTTTACTCCCCTCCTTAAAAAAGGAGGGGTGGGCATGCCATAAGCATGCTCGGGGTGGTTTATTTTACTACTTCAATCCATGTGCCTTTAGTCCTTATAAAATAATCATTGTCATACATGGCTTCTGCCTGAATACCCGGTAGGTAATATTTTCCTAAATACGATGCATTTAAGGATACGGTAAATGTTTTTGATTTTTTTCTTCCTAAATAAAAATAAAAATTGACCCTATCATCGCGAATATCGGTAAATTCGGCTTTACTCGACGTACCGCCTCCATAATCCGTAAAGCGCGTATTAACAATTTCCCAACCCGAAGGAAAGATTTCTGTCAAGGCGATATTATGTACATTTTCATATTTTAAATTGGTGATGGTAATATTGGCTTTAAAATCGGTTCCTTGGGTTAATTTAGAGATGTCAATAGCATTGCCATTTGCATCTGTATAGGTGATACGAATGCCTAAATTTCGTCTTTCTGCCAATTCTTTGCCTAACGGTAAAATACCTGAATTTAAAACTCTTACATATACTACATTTGCCTGTTTATTAGTGATTTTTAAGTTGTTATCACCATTATTTATGGTAAGTTTTCGTTGTGAAAAAGCTTTGTTGGTATTGATGGTTTCGGGGTTTTTATTATTAACTTCATAGTTTATATGGATTGATTTTCCGCCGTTTTTTTCAACCATTTTCGCCATAGCCAATAAACAATATGAAGTGGTTTGTGTGCTCATCCACTTACGCGAAGTGAGTTCTTTAGCGAGGTATTGTACTATTTCTCGTGATTTGGTATTATCTGTTAACAACATGGTTTCTAATGCCATCGCCCTGTTTCTATTGACAGAACCATAGGTATAATAGTCGCCCCTAACCGATTCAAAATTAATATTGGCCGTAGCGGCAACTTTTTTAGCCACTTCTTTTTGCCCTGCCAACGCATAAGCTGCCGCCAATCGCCATTTTGCATCGTTAGAGAGGGTTGCCTGTTCGCGCAAACGGTTCATAGAAGCTAAATCGGGATGGCCTGCCAAGGCTAAGGTATACAATCTGTATGCCTGCGCCAAATCATAATAATGATACCTGCTATCTGAACGCCAGTTTCTAGCTGCCTGTTGTTGGTACCTTAACCAATTTGCCATAAATGTCAAAGGTAGGCTATATCCTTTTTTCTGCGCTTCTATCAAGAAATGCCCGGCATAACTCGTACCCCAATCGTTTGCTGTATTTTGGCCTATCCAATAGCTCATTCCGCCATTTGGGGTTTGAAAATACCCTAAACGTTCAATGGCTTTTTTGATATTGTCATCCATTTGTTGCTTTTTATCATAGGTCAAATCAAAAATATCTGTTAGGTATAATTGTGGAAATACACTTGAAGTGGTTTGTTCTACACAACCGTGAGGGTAACGAATTAAATATTGTAGCCTTTTGGTAAAATCCATCGGTGGCAGTGTAGAAAATTCTATTGCCGCACTACTTGTGCCGTCAACGCCAAAACTTGCAACATTGATGGTTTGGATAGCATTGGGTTCTAACATTATATCAGTAACGCTAGTACTCACCGGATTCGGATTTACTACATCTAACGCTACTTTATACGATGATTTTTCTCCGTTGCCCGAAGCCAATACCTCTATGGTACCAATGCCTTCTACATTGCCTACGTCTAAATCAAAATACACCATTTTTTCTTCGGGTTGGTTAAAGGTTAGCGATTGTGTTTGTTGGCCAATGATGGCAATGCCTTTACTTAGTTTTAGGCTGATGCTTACTTTTTTAATTTTTTTCTCCATGGCAAAGACGGTAACGGGCAGGGTTACTTTTTCGCCGGGACTCAACTTCCGCGGAAGCGAAGACAATACCATCAACGGTTTACGAACGGGCGTGGTTTCTTCGGCACTGCCATACGCCGCTTTCGAATTATCGCCGGCAATTACCATGGTACGCACAGAACCGATGTATTCGGGCATTTTTATACGGTGTGATTTGGTTTCGCCTTTCTTTAGGGTAAACGGCCCTAAATAAGTAACTACAGGCTTAAAGCGATTTGCTTTTTTAGGTTTTTTAGGTGCGGCATCTTCATCTCCACCAATGGCAAATATTTGTTGAATACTTCCGCCATACGCACCTATTACATGGTCAAAAATATCCCACGTTTTTACACCTAAGGCTTCTTTGGTATAAAAACTATTCCATGCATTTGGGGTTTTAAAGCGGGTTAAATCTAACAATCCTTCGTCTACAACGGCTAGGGTATAAGTCATGGGTTTACCGTGTTTTTCATTTACTTTAACGGTATATGTCTGTTCGGGACGTAATGTTTTTGGCATTGCTATTTGAGGTGTTATAATGGTATTAGGGTCTTTTACCAATAAGGGAATTACACCGTACAAACGCAATGGCAAATCATTGGCAGTAGAGGCATGTGGTTGCAGCAGCGAAATATTAACAAATACATTGGGCGTCATTTCTTTGGTAATAGGAATTTCTGTAGTGGTTTCTCCTTTTTGGGTTTTTACCCAGATTTGCTCTAATACTTCGGTGCCATTTTCTATGCTGACTAAAGCCCTGCCTTCGGTACCTGATGGAAAGGTTATTTTGGCTTTTTCGCCAACGTTATAGTCTTTCTTATCGGAAGAAAACAATAACATTTTTGCACTTTGCGGGTCACTGCCAGAAGGCCTTCTCCACCAATTTTTATAGAAATAAGCCGTCCTTCCGGTAGCATGCCCGCTTTGCGGATCATAGACTCTTATCAAATACCGGCCTCCTTCGTCGTCAGGAATATTAATGTTAAAAGTTCCTTTTCCTTTTCTGTTGGTATTTATGGCCATTGATTTTACCGGCTTGTGATAGCTACTTCCTACATAGGATGCCAAATCGTCATAGGAAGAATTCCACCACCAACGCCATTGAATTCGATATACTTTTACTTCCAATCCGTTACGTTGTATCGGATTTCCGTTGGCATCAACGGTAGCTACGTCAAATGCAACATTTTCATCGGTATCATACGAACCGTACATTTTGGGTTTTGGCGAACGCAAGCCTACAAAAGCATCATAAGGTGCAAAATTTTTACTGATAACATCCATAGAGAAATCGCCTCCATTTTCAAATGCCCTAGTTAAAAATGATACTTTTAACATTCCGGGGGCTTTTTTGCCAAAATTTATCTTTTTCGATAAGGTAGCATTGCCCGAAGCGTCTAGCGTACCTTTAAAAATGGTCATTTCTTCGGTGGTAAAAGTTCTGGTTGGGTCTTTAAAAATATAATCGGAAAATTTTTTGAATGCTGTTGAAGTACTGGTGAATTTAGCATTTACTTCGGCTTTTAAATTCTTGGCTACGGCACCGTGTAACCATGTTACATTTAAAGAGGCTTCTAATGGTTTTTTTGACGTGAGTACTTTGTCTTTAAAATTAATTTTTATTTTTAACCTATTGGGTTTTATGGTTTCTACTTTAAGGTTTTGATAAAAGGTAGCCCCTCCAACACTTACTTTTGCATTCCAATTACCCGTAGCTGCAGCTTCATCTGTTGGTATGGCAAAGGCGTAAAATCCGTTTGTACCTTGGGTAGTAATTTTTTTATAGGATAGCTTTCCGTGTGGGTCGGTTACTTCTAATCTTACAGGATGATTTTTGGGTAATGGATTGGCATTGTCATTAAGAACAAATGTAACATGAATGGTATCGCCGGGTCTCCACACACCTCTCTCTCCATACATAAAACCTTTTAGGCCTTTTTGTAATTTCTTTCCCGAGACATCAAATTTGCTGAGTGATAAAGCGTAACCATCGTTTAGTTTGAGATAGGTTTTTTGATTTTTATTGGAGACGATGGCAAAATAGGCATTTTTATCAGCATCGTAAATGGCAAAACCCTGTCCGTCGGTTTTTACACTCGCAATTTCTTGTTGTTGATAGTTGTATAGGGTGATGGTAGCATTACTGATAGGTGCGGTTGTCAGGATATTGGTAACCGCAAAATGATACGATTTATTTTCGCCTTTTTTGGCGATGACACCGATATTTGAAGCGAGGATATTTGCTGAAACGATACGGTCTTCATTATTATAATAGGCTTCTTTACAAGGATTTTCTCTGTCTTCCCAATTGTAATAACGATAGTTGTGATAGTTATAAATTAAATTATCCCAATATTGTTCTTCCCGTTCTTCCATATCTTCGGCTTCAGCAGTGGTATATTCGGCGGTATCGTCATAATAGTAATCGTCTTCATAATATTCATCATCAGTATCAGTATTGGCAACTGTCTCACTGCCATCGCACTTATATAATGAATAGCTTTGATTAAAACTTAATTCAATTCTATAAATGGCTCCCGGGTCGGTTTTTAGCATTTTTGATAGGTCTACGGCATAGGTTTTCCATTTGCCATCGTTATCAATATCCGATTTGCTCAAGATCATTGTTTTTTTCGCGATTCTACGCCCTACCCTTCGCAAATTATACCGATTGATGCCATCTAAATTATTTTCTTGCAAAAATTGCAATACATTATCTTCATAAATTTTAATGACACGAATGTCTACGGCTTTTAAATTAACAGCTTCGAAATTGAATTTCAGGTTCTTAGAATTTGGTAAAATAACACCGCTCTTTAGTAACCTTACTGCCGGCTTAACTTGTTCAAAAGCAATGTTTTCTGAAAATTTATTTTTGAATTTAATGCCATCGTTATTTTTGATACCTTGAAAAACAGTCACTTTTACATTGCCTACTACTCGGGTACTAGGATACACCTTTAACACATTGCCGTCTACAACGTATTTCAAATTTTTGGTGCCTTTTATTGTTACCAAGCCATTAAAATTTTGCTGTTTTTTTAAGGGGTCTGAAAAGTTAATGGCCAGATGTTGTTCGGGTGTTTGAATAACATCTACTGAAATTACTTTAAAATTATCGGTACCGGGAATTTGTTTTTTTGAACTGCCATTGGTATTGATTCCCATTGGTTTACCAGACCATTTTATTTCGATTTCAGAATCGTCTTTAAACCGATGGATACTGTCGATTTTAAATTCGTGGTAGGTAGATGGAGAAGTTGTTTCTTGCCATTTAACAGCCAATTTTTTGCCATTTTGTGTGGCTGAGATTAATTGT
>DRQI01000254.1 GCA_011330545.1 Flavobacteriia bacterium | reverse complement strand
GAATCAAAAATGAATAGCTCAATCATTAGCGAAGCCATTTTCGGAGTACTGAAAATGAAATTAATAGGATTACCTAAATAGTTATAAATGAGTAAGATACTTATAAAAAATGCACAATTGGTCAACGAAGGGTCAATTCGTAATGCCGATGTATTAATAAAAGGTAATTTTATTGTTGAAATTAGTGATACTATTACTAGTACAGCAGAGATGCAAATTATCGATGCCAAAGGTAGCTTTTTAATACCCGGTATTATAGATGATCAGGTACATTTTAGAGAACCCGGATTAACCCATAAGGCCACCATTGCCACAGAAAGCAAAGCTGCCGTTGCCGGAGGGATTACCTCATTTATTGAAATGCCCAATACCGTACCACAAGCCACTACCCAAAAATTGTTACAAGAAAAATTTGATATCGCTGCCAACACATCTTTTGCCAACTATTCTTTTATGTTTGGAGGCACTAATGACAATTTGGAAGAAGTCTTAAAAACAGACCCTAAAAAAGTAGCCGCTATCAAATTATTCTTAGGCTCTTCAACAGGTAATATGTTGGTTGACAATGAAGAAACCCTAGAAAAAATATTTTCATCTACTGAAATGTTGATAGCCGTACATTGTGAAGACGAAAAAACCATACAACGCAATTTAGCCAAGGCTATTGCCACCTATGGAGATGATATTCCTATCGAGATGCACCCTCTCATTAGAAGTGAAGAGGCCTGCTATATTTCATCGTCAAAAGCCATTGCTTTGGCAAAAAAAACCGGCGCCCGATTGCATGTTTTTCACCTTTCTACGGCTAAAGAAACTACTTTATTCCGCAATGATATTCCGCTTGAAGAAAAACAAATTACTGCCGAAGTATGTATTCATCACTTATGGTTTGACGATTCGTATTACCGAGAAAAAGGTACACATATCAAATGGAATCCGGCAATAAAAACCAACAAAGATAAAGAAGGTTTGTGGCGGGCTTTGTTAGATGACAGGATAGATGTTATTGCCACAGACCATGCCCCACATACATTAGAAGAAAAATCACAAACGTATACCAAAGCCCCCAGTGGAGGCCCATTAGTACAACATGCGTTGTTAGCGATGTTAGAAGCCGTACATGCCCAAAAAATTTCATTAGAGAAAGTAGTGGAAAAAATGTGCCATAATCCGGCAAAATTATTTCAAATTGAAAAACGGGGTTTTATTAAGGAAGGTTATTATGCCGATTTGGTATTGGTCGATTTACAAGCAAGCCAAAAAGTTACCAAAGAAAATATTTTATATAAATGCGGATGGTCTCCTTTTGAAGGGTTGCGGTTTAACGCTAAAATTACCCATACTTTTGTAAATGGAAATTTGATATACCATCAAGGAAAATTTAATACTAAAATCAAAGGAATGCAATTGTCCTTTCTCAGATAAATGAAAAAATCAGTTACTTTATTGTTGGCCGTGATAGTACTCTTTTCATGTACAAGTAGAACGATTTATAAAAAACCAAAAGATTTGATAGACAGAGATAAAATGGTATCGATATGGGTAGATTTGTTTATTGCTAAAGGAGCCAAAAATGTAAAGACCAAAGACTTGCGAAAAAATATAAATTATGTTCCCTTAGTACTTAAAAAATATCAAATTGACAGTGTTCAGTTTAGTAAAAGCAATATTTATTATGTTTCAAGAATTGATGAGTACCAAGAAATGTTTGAAGAAGTACAGAATCGCCTTAAAAAACTACAAAAAGCCAATGAGCTAAAACCCGAGAAAAACCCTGTATTGCCTGCGGTAAAATTAGATTCGATAAAACGTAAAAAACAACGCTTGTTAGAAAATACTATGAAGTAGATTGCACGTCTGCTTTATAATATTTACAGGTAGTTTTTATAGTTTCACTTAGCGGTTCAAATTCAAATGTCAATGCTTTTTTAATTTTTTTGTTAGAATAGGGGTAATGATTGTGGGAAGAAATAGCAGTTTGTTTGGTAATCATCGATTTTTTTCCACTTAATTTTTCCAATACCCAACTTACCCGCCATGCCAAACCGCTTAAAAATTTGCCGGCTTTAATTGAAGGCCTTTGGGTGCCTAATGCATCGGCAATTTCAAAAAACACTTCTTTAAAAGAGCGGTTTTCGCTTACCAAAATATACCGTTCGTTTGTAAGCGTACTTTTCATTAATTGCAGCATGATAGTAACAACATCAGTTACCCCAACAAATCCGGTAACGCCTTCGGTATAAAATTTGAAGCCGTTGTAAATATTACGAAACATTTTTCCAGAACCGTCATGCCAATATCCTGGCCCAAAAATAACACCCGGATTTACAATAACAACATCAATACCTTCTTGTGATGCCCGCCATACTTCCATTTCGGCACCGTATTTAGTAATGGCATAACCATAATTATTCTGTGCTATATTCCATTCGTCATTTTCGGTAATTTCTTTTCCTGAAAGCGATTTTCCTACGGCCGCTACAGAACTTACAAAACACAATTTTTGAATCTTTTGTTCTATACACAGGTTTACAATATTGGCAGTACCTTCAATATTTACTTTTCGCATATTTTTATAATCAGAGGCGCTAAAAGAAATCATGGCGGCACAGTGGTATACCTGCGTAATTTGGTGAAAGGCTTTCGTAAGTGAAGGGATATCGGTAATATCTGCTTCTATCCACTGAATGCGTGCAAATAACGCTTCAACATTATTTGAATAATAAGAAAATACATTCTTGACAGCCGCTAAATTGCTAGATTTTCTATGTATAGCAACGATACTTTCGTTTTGCGCTGCAAGCTGATATAACAAATGCGAACCTACTAAGCCCGTGCCTCCGGTAACTAAAATCATAGGGCTAAAAGTAAGGATTTAAAATGATTTTCAGAGACCTTTAAAAAAGAAGCCAATTAAGATTCTAATTTTAAGATTCGAGTGGTACGCGCTCTTGTTTTTTTGCACATTTCAGCGTTTTCTATCAATGACTGTCCGTAAGTTGGTATCATTTCTTTAAGAGCCTGTTGCCATCCCTTTGTTTTTAAAAAGGTAGGGAAACATTGCTTTAAAACATCTAACATTATAGAAACCGAAGTTGAAGCCCCCGGAGAAGCCCCTAATAAGCATGCCATTGTACCGTCGTTATCTTTTACTATTTCTGTACCGAATTTCAAAATACCGCCATCGTCTTGGTCTTTTTTTATAATTTGAACACGTTGCCCGGCGATGGCCAATTGCCAATCGTCAAATTGCGCTTCCGGATAATAGGCTTGTAAGGCTTTAAATCGGTCTTCGGGCGACTGTATCACTTGTTCAACCAAATATTTAGTCAATTTAAAATTATGAAATCCTGCTGAAATCATGGGCCAAATATTGTGGACTTCCAATGACAAGGGCAAGTCAAAATACGACCCGTTTTTTAAGAATTTTGTTGAAAATCCGGCATAAGGCCCAAATAATAAGGCTTTTTTGCCTTGCATCATCCTAGTGTCTAAATGCGGTACAGACATGGGTGGAGAACCTGTTGCCGCTTTGCCGTATACTTTGGCTTCGTGTTGTGCTATTACTTTTTCATTGGTACATCGCAGCCATTGGCCGCTTATCGGAAATCCGCCATACCCTTTGCCTTCGGGAATATCGGTTTTTTCTAATAAGGTCAAAGCCCCGCCTCCTGCTCCGATAAACAAAAAATCTGCTGTAGTAACATAATCTTTATGGTGGGATAGGTCTTCAATTTTTATTTTCCAAGTACCGTTATGTTGTTTGTCAAGCTCTTGAATTTCTTGCCCTAAATGAACTGTAACATTCTCTAACGTTTCTAAATATTGAATCATTCCACGGGTAATGGCGCCGAAATTAACATCGGTTCCAATAGCCATTCTGGTAACGGCTATTTTTTCATTGCTGTTTCTGCCTTTCATCATCAAGGGTATCCACTGAGAAATTTCATCAAAATCTTCAGAAAAAAGCATGTCTTCAAACATGGCATATTTTGTAAGTGCCTGATATCGTTTCTTTAGAAATGCAATATTTTCTTCGCCCCAAACAAAGCTCATATGGTCAATGTCATTGATAAAAGGTATTTTGGCAGGAAATGTATCTTGTTGTTTTAAATATGCCCAAAATTGTTTTGACTCTTCAAAAGATTGGCTGATGCGTAGTGCTTTTGAAATGTCTACACTTCCGTTTTTTAAAAGAGGTGTGTAATTCAATTCGCAAAAGGCAGAATGGCCGGTTCCGGCATTGTTCCAGGCATCTGAACTTTCTGCGCCTATTTTATCCAATCGTTCGTAAATATCAATATTCGCAGCGGGTATTAATTTATTGAGAATTACGGCTAAGGTAGCACTCATTATTCCGGCTCCGATAAAGCAAATTCTCTTGGGTAGTTGAGTCATAAAATATTCATTTTTGCTAATGTACTGATGTTTCTTAATAATGGCTTTTGTGGTAAAAATGATAGATTATACTAAGAATCACCTTCAATAATCCCCATACGTTTGGCTCTTTTTTCCCAATTTTTTCTAGCGAGTTGCTGCATATCTGAATCGGTATCGCTCTCGTCCATAATTTCAAGTCCCAGTAATGTTTCTATAACATCTTCCATAGTTACCAGCCCACTTATAGAACCATATTCATCAACAACTAACGAGATATGTTCTTTTTCTTGAATCAGTTTTTCAAATAAGTTTGGAATTGGTACATTTCTATGAACCACCAGTATTTTACGCTTTAAATCAGCTAATGTTTTAGTGTCTTTACCCTCAGCAAGATCTTTATAAACATCATCCTTTAAAATATATCCTGTAATGTTATCAGTATTATCTTTATAAATAGGAATCCGCGAAAAGCGTAAGTTTTTATTTTCATCAAAAAAATCTTTAATGTTTTGATCTTCAGAAGCAATTTTAAGTACGGTACGCGGTGTCATAATATCCTTAACCTGTATCTTTTTAAAATTCAGTAAGTTTTTTATCACTTTCGATTCTGCTTCTTCAAAAACCCCTTCTTCATGAGCAATATCTGTCATTACATGAAAATCTTCACGGCTTAACACACTGCCGTGATGCCCTTTATTACCAATTAGCTTTGTTGCCAATTGCAATAACCATAAAATACCTGTCCACTTCAATGGAAAAATTAAAATAATAAGTACCTTACTTGTAAAATTTGCTAATTGCTTCCAGTAGGTTGCACCAATGGTTTTAGGGATAATTTCTGAAGCTACCAATATTAAAAAAGTCATTAACGCAGAGATGATAAAAACGCCATAATTATCTCCATTTCCATAGAGTTTTTCAGCTTGTTTTCCGACAAGAATGGCGCCAACTGTATGTGCAATTGTATTTAATGTAAGAATTGCTATTAAAGGCCGGTCAACATCTTTTTTTAATTTTTCTAAAGTTGTTGCAAAGGCTTTGCCTTCTTTCTTTTTTACATTCAAAAATGTTGGTGTAACACTCAATAAGACAGCTTCTAGAATTGAGCATAAAAAAGAAAAAAAGATAGAAATAGCTGCATAAAAAATAAGTAATCCCATAAAGGTTTTTATTTAGTTGCTAAAATAGAAGAATTTAATTGTATAAAAAAAGAGTTCTTAAATTTTAAGAACTCTTTTAAATTAATTTGTTATACAATCAGCTAGAAAGCATAATTCAGCCCAAACAACCAATACGATTGTAATTTATTATCAATACTGCCAAAGGTAGCATTGGGTAGTGGGTTAACAGGCCTTGTTTGCACATAATTTAATGTTTCTTGTTTGTTTTGCCTTAAGCCAAAATCAAATCCTACCCCAATTTTTTTCCAGAGGGTATAACCGAAAGAATTAATCCATGTCCAATTTGAAAAATCTGAGCTCTCATAACTTTGAAAGGCAGAAAGGTTTGTTTTAAAGTTAATAGCGCCTATTTTTTTGGTATAGTCGGCCACTATTTTAGCTCCTAATGAAGACTCAAAAACACTATTTCCTTTACTAAACACGAAATTGTAGTTTAACGGATGTATAACTACTACTAAATCGGTAACAGGCGTCCAGGTAAAACCAACCCCAAGGTCTAAATATCCGGGGTCGTTAAAATTACTTAAAATGGTAGTTCTGTATTCACCTAAGGTTGAAACCGCCCATTTATCACTTAGTTTACGCCCGTATAAAGAAGTAATGTTAAAAACATCAGTAGCTTCTTGAAAGCTGCCTTCGTCATTAGGATTGTCTTTATCGTCAATTTTCACCCAGCTTAAATTAATATTTGTTGAATTTCTCCAGAAGAATTTTTCTTGTTGTAAGTTGGCAAAAGCATTTACTGTAAATCCGATATTTCCGGCAGATGAGTTAGGGATTCCTTTAGAGAACCAATTATTAAAACCCGATAAGGTTCCGCCAATAGTACCAAAAGCCCCTTTTTTCCATCCGGGCAACGCATCAATTTTAGCCTGTAGTGCATCCACTTTTCCTTGTAGTGCGGCGATAGAATCTTTTTTAGATTTTTGTTCGGCTTTTAGCTCATCTTCGGTTTGTGCATAAGTAAGTGATAAGGTACACAAGAGTATCAATGTAAAAATTAATTTTTTACTCACAAAACTCCTATTCCTTTTGTGGTAGGTGTAATTTTTCTTTAAAAAGTTCATGGTTACATTTTTTAGTTTTAAGCGTGCAAAATTACGCTTTTTTTTGGTTAGACCCAATTGCAGGGATTAAGTCACTAAAAAGGTTATTTTTTTCTTTTAAACAACGGAACCGTTGAGCAAGCCTCTCCAAAGAATATAGCATTGGCTATGGGCAATAATTTTTTAACAAGCTGTACAGTAGCGGTTTCAGGGATGGGTTTTTTAGAACAGCCCTTAATAATAACGGGCCTGTCTTTGCAGTTGTCTAAAGATAAATTTGAGATGATATCCTGAAAAATAACAGTCTCTAACAATGCTACATCGCCTACCACTATTTTCTTTGCAAAAAGGCCTAATTGAGTAGTAATTAACAGATAGGCCCATGAAGGAATAATGGCACCTGTAGTACATGTTAAAGCTATATAATTATCTTTGTATTGACTCCAATTGTGTTGTTGAATGGCTTTTCTAAAATCTTTTTCTTTAAGGATAATACCTTCGTAGAGCCATTCAGAAATATCGATAACAATACGTTTTCCTTCAGGGTAAAATTCTTCCAAATCAATAGTAACCAATTTACTATCAGCAACCCTATTGACTATTTCTTCTTTCATATTTATATGTCATTTAGAGTGAAGCGAAAAATTTTTTATG
>DRQI01000253.1 GCA_011330545.1 Flavobacteriia bacterium | reverse complement strand
CACGTCCTTCGTCCTCGCAATGACAAGTATTAATCCTGCCACTCTGCAATAAACAAATTCGTATCATGTCCGCCACCATTATTTCTATTGGAAGAAAAGACTAAATATTTGCCATCATTTGAAAATACCGGAAAGGCATCAAAAGTCTCTCCATGGGTAATGCGCTCTAGGTTTTTGCCGTCAATATCAATCATATATAAATTAAACGGAAATCCGCGTTCTGATTCAAAATTACTGGAGAATAAAATTTTCTTTCCCGAAGGGTGAAAAAACGGACTCCAATTGGCATTTCCTAAATTTGTCAATCGCCGTAACTCACTGCCATCGGCATTACAGATATACAATTCCATACTGGTAGGCTGCACCAAGCCTTTTGCCAATAGTTCTTTGTATTCTTTGATTTCTTCTTTGGTTTTTGGCCTTGACGAACGGAAGATAATTTTTGTGCCGTCAGGTGAAAAGAAGGCGCCGCCGTCATAGCCTAATTCAAAGGTTATTTGTTTTACATCACTTCCGTCAAGGTTCATGGTATACAAGTCAATATCGCCATTTCTAGTTGACGTAAATACTATTTTATCGCCTTTTGGCGAAACGGTAGGTTCTGCATCGTAACCTTTTTCATCTGTGAGTTGTTTGATAATATTGCCTTGCAAATCGGCCACAAAAATATCATAGGTATCATATATGGGCCAGATATATTTTCCGTCTATTTTCATGGGTGTTTCGGGGCAGGCTTCGCCTCCTAAATGTGTTGAGGCATAAATAAAATGTTTATTGTCGGGTAAAAAATACGCACAGGTAGTCCTGCCTTTTCCGGTACTTATCATCGATGGCATTTTATCTTTAAAGCTATCATTGACATTCATCAAAAACATCTGATCACAAGAAACTCCCCAATTTTTATTATTCGATTGAAAGATGAGTTGTTGGTCGTCAAAACTCCAATAGGCTTCGGCATTATCGCCCCCGAAGGTAATTTGGCGCATTGATTTAAAGTGTTTTTCTTCAGGAAATATCAACGATGTATCTTCAGGTGTTACTGCTGCTTTGTTGGTTTCAACAGCCGGTTGGCTTTCTGAATTAGCAGTTACTTTTGGTTGTTGCGATTTGCATGATACCAAGGCAACAGCAAATATTAGGACATATATATACTTCATAAGTTTATAAATTAGTAATTTTAACCAAAAATAATATTATTATGATGAATCGATTGTTATTTCCTGTTTTTTTTATAGCACTGTTTGCCCTAAAAGGTTTCTCACAAACAAGTGTTCAAGACAGTCAAATTTATAAAGATGTTTCTTTTTTGGCCGATGATAAATTAGAAGGCAGGTCAACCGGCACCAAGGGCGAAAAAGTAGCTGCAGATTATATTGCCAAACGCTTTCAGGAAATCGGCTTAACGCCTAAAGGCACCAACGGATATTTTCAAGATTTTACGTTTACGCCGAAAACGCATCCGCACGGAACAGTAAACTTTACCGATTCTATTAGCAAAAAAACCATTACCGGAAGAAATATTGTAGGCTATATCGATAATCACGCTCCGTATACGGTCATTATCGGTGCGCATTATGACCACTTGGGCTATGGCGATGAAGGCTCTCTCTACCGGGGAAAAGAAAAATTGATTCACAATGGAGCAGATGATAATGCTAGTGGCGTTTCATTGATGCTCAATTTAGCCAAAAAACTCAAAAATACCAATACGAGTAATAACTACTTATTGATGGCTTTTTCGGGTGAAGAAATGGGGTTGTTAGGTTCCAATTACTTTGTAAAACATCCTACAATAGCTTTAGACTCGGTAGATTATATGCTCAATATGGATATGGTAGGCCGCTTAAAAAAAGACAAGGCACTGGCCGTTTACGGAGTGGGCACTTCACCGTATTTTAGACAAGTAGTAGAAGCTTATAATGACGGTAGGTTTAAATTGATTGAAAAAGAATCAGGTGTGGGGCCTTCTGACCATACTTCATTTTATTTGAATAATATACCGGTACTGCACTTCTTTACCGGCCAACACAAAGATTACCACCGACCAAGTGATGATTATGATAAACTGAATTATGCCGGTATGGAAATCATTTCGAATTATATTTTTGATATTATCACCGATATGGATGATAACGGAAAAATGCCTTTTCGGAAAACAAAAAATGAAAGTGAAGAAGCGCCGCGTTTTAAAGTTACTTTAGGGGTTGTACCCGATTATATGTTTGACGGCAAAGGCATGCGTATTGACGGAGTTAGTGAAGATAAACCCGCCCAAAAAGCAGGGATACAAAAAGGCGATGTGGTGATTCAATTAGGCGAATACGAAATAAAAGATATGATGAGTTATATGAAAGCCTTGTCAAAATTTGAAAAGGGGAAAACAACCACTGTTAAAATCGATAGAAAAGGAAAACTTATTGAAATGCCTGTTACTTTTTAGATAGTTTATTGAGATGCTTCACTACGCTATGCTTCTCCCGTTGCATCGGGACTGAATGACATTCTACTGTCATTCCGAAGGAGGTACGACTGAGGAATCTCAAAATAGAGATTCCCTGCCTGCCGCAGGCTGGTTCACTCCACTCTTTCCTCATTACGTTCTGAATGACATTATTTATCACATCATCATAGTACCACAAATCCCTAAACTAATTAGCAGATATAAAGCAGCAAGGATAAAGAGAACTTTTGCTGCTTTTTTCTTTTCTTTAACTCGTAAGCCAATCCCAACCAGTAGTAGCATTAACGGAGGGCCGAACATGATTAACAAAACCATAAGTATCGCTCCTCCCAAATCCATATTTGGTGATACTAAAATATTTAATAATTTCATATTACATTGATGTTAACATACTTCCGCAAAGACCTAAACCTATTAATAAATAAGCTCCGGCAACAATAAAATATATTTTCGCGGTTCCTTTTTCATTATTTCGTAATTTCTTATCTCCTAAGAAGCCCAATATTGCAGGAGGCACAAACATTATCAAAAGTAGTACTGTCACTTATATTTGTCTTTTAGTTCTTCAAGATACTCTTTTTTATCGTCTCTATAAAACAGGTTCATCGTTTCAAAAGGAATGATCTTATAGTCTTTATCTACAATATGCACACATGATTTTTTGATAGCGCGTACGTCAAAATTGTAGGCATCTATAAATTGCATGATAATGATACGAAATAAATTATCATATCCCAAATTAGGGGCATCAATCTGTGGCAAACAACACATAATAGATTGTAAATTCTCTTCGGCGCATGCCACTGAATTTGCCGTACTAAACAATTCTATCATTTTACCATGCAACTGCTCGTCTTGCTCGTAAATAATAGTATTTTTACTATTGTCTAACAAATCATTGGGATTGACAAACCGGGTTAGTGGAAAAACCTCATCATCTAATTTTAAGGCATAGGCCATTACCAAGGCATCGGGGTTGCAAGGTACCGGAATCAAATCGTCAGGTTCAAAAATAGCAGTTTGCTCTAAAATTTTTCGGCGTACTTCCGTTAAAGTCATCCTGTCTTTTTCAGGATTAAAATTTTCTAATCGGCCGGCAATTTGCGTAGGCTGAAAGGTAACTCCCCGCACACATTTTTGTTGCAATGCAAAATCGATAATCTTTCCTATTTCATCATCATTCAATCCTTTTTGTAAAGTGGCTACAAGTGTAGTCGACAAATTCACTTCATTCAAATTTGCCAGGGCTTGGGTTCTTATTGTTGTCAAAGCCGCGCCGCGCATTTCTTGCAATACTTCATCCTTAAAAGAATCAAATTGCAAGTATATTTCAAAATCCGGACTGTACGTTTTTAAGCGTTTTGCAAAATCTTTTTCTTTGGCGATACGGATGCCGTTGGTATTCAACATCAAATGCCTGATTGGCAATGACTTTGCATAGTCTAATATCTCAAAAAACTGTGGGTGGATGGTAGGTTCGCCACCGCTTATTTGTACCACATCGGGTTCTTTTTCGTTTTCTACAATTACATCAAACATCTTTTTGATTTCATCTAAGGTTCGATGCCTGCCATAAGTGGGCGAAGAGCCTGCATAACACGTTGGGCACGTTAAATTACACCGGTCTGTTACTTCAACAATCGTCAAACATGAATGTTGTTCGTGGTCGGGGCACAAACCACAATCATACGGGCAGCCATAGTCTGTTTTGGTATTGAATCTATATGGCATTTCTGACGGCTTATTATAATTTCTCAGATTCTTATAATAAGTAAT
>DRQI01000252.1 GCA_011330545.1 Flavobacteriia bacterium | reverse complement strand
GGGGCGACAGCTTATTGACGAAGCAATGGCAAAGGTTAAAAAGAAGGTGGTTGTTTCAGGCAATTCTACAGGTGGGGAGCAAACAGATATCCAAAAAGTTAATATAGAATACCTTAAAAAATTAAAATACCCCAAAGCATATCTCTATGAGTTATTAAAGCAGTATGGTTTTACAGAATGGAATGATGTAGCCAACATACTAGGGGCACAATCAGGAAAGCAACTATTTAGCGCTACCCACCGATTGGTAAAAGACAGAAATTTTTTATTGCTAACAGTGCTACAACCCGAACAAAAACAAGAGTGTGTTTATTATATAAATGAAAATGACCATTTTTTAGAGAATAAAGACCTTAAATTAGCAGTGACAAATGTAAATTCCCTTTCAGAAAAAGTCTCTCATAAAAAAGCTGTTTTAATTGATAAAGATTCGTTAAAGTTTCCGTTACTTGTAAGAAAATGGCAAAAAGGCGACTATTTTTACCCTTTCGGAATGCGAGGTAAAAAGAAAGTGAGTAAGTTTTTTAAAGACGAAAAAATGTCACTGCTAGAGAAAGAAAATAGTTGGCTACTCTGTTCAAATAACGAAATCGTTTGGGTTATTGGCAGGCGGTTAGACAATAGATACAAAATTACAAATACAACCGAGAATATTTTAAAAATAGAAATCCTATAATGAAGAAGCTATTATTTACAGCAAGCCTGTTTTTTGCATTTATAAATATTGTAACTGCACAAATCTTAAATCCCATAAAATGGGAAACGTCTATTGAAAAAGTATCCGATACAGAATTCGATTTGGTAACCACAGCAACTATTGATAAAGGCTGGCATTTGTATTCACAGTCAATTCCCGAAGATGGCCCCGTACCCACTACTTTTAGTTTCGCAAACACAGAAAACAACTTCCGGTTAGTAGATAAACCGGTTGAAGATAAAGGCCATGAAGAGTTTGATAAGGTTTTTGACATGAAGATCAAATATTTTGAAAACAAAGCAACCTTTAAGCAACGCATAGAATTGTTAACCGACAAAAAAATTAATATAGCAGCAACCGTAGAATTTATGGTTTGCGATGACACCCAATGTTTACCGCCCACCGAAGAAGATTTGAGCTTTACGGTACAAGGCAAGGCGAGTACAAAAAAAGCAAGTACACCGGTAAATAACGACTCCAATAATGCGAAAGTAGAAAAGCCTAGCGATGCTTCAAATGAAAAAGCAGAAAAAACAGAAGGAGCAACCAAAACTAAAAATAAGCCCACTGAAGAAAAATCTAGGGGGCTATGGGCAACTTTTATAATTGCATTTTTTTCGGGGTTTTTAGCATTGTTAACGCCCTGTGTATTTCCAATGATACCAATGACCGTAAGTTTTTTTACCAAACAGAGTAAGACCAAAGCTGCCGGAATAAAAAATGCAATTATATATGGCCTTTCAATTATAGCTATTTATGTTATTCTCGGAATTTTTATAAGTGTTGTTTTTGGTGCCGATGCCCTCAATGCCCTTGCTACCAACGTATGGTTTAACATACTTTTCTTTTTAGTTCTGATAATTTTTGCAGTTTCCTTTTTAGGGGCTTTTGAAATATCATTACCGAGCTCTTGGAGTACAAAAGTTGATGCCCAAGCAGATAGAGGAGGATTAATAGGTATTTTCTTTATGGCTCTGGCATTGGCAATTGTTTCTTTTTCGTGTACCGGCCCAATTGTTGGAACAGTATTGGTAGAAGCCGCTTCAGGAGGCAATAAAATTGGCCCGATAGTAGGGATGCTGGGCTTTTCATCTGCAATAGCCATCCCTTTTACCTTGTTTGCAGCCTTTCCGGGATGGTTAAATTCCCTCCCGAAATCAGGAGGATGGCTAAATACCGTAAAAGTAGTATTAGGATTCTTAGAATTGGCCTTGGCCTTTAAATTTTTATCAAATGCCGATTTGGTATTACAATTACATTGGTTTGAAAGAGAAGTATTCATTGCAATATGGATAGCCGTATTCGGAGCCTTGGCATTTTACTTATTCGGAAAAATAAAACTGCCCCATGATTCGCCCTTAGACCACATTTCGGTAGGAAGGTTGAGTTTAGGATTAATAGTACTCATATTTACCATTTATCTAATACCGGGTTTATGGGGCGCACCATTGAAAATAATTAGTGGTTTTCCACCACCGATGAATTATAGCGAATCTCCTTATGGCGTTGGCTTTACAAAATTAGGGGCAGGAAATTTGTTAAAAGAAGACTTGCCAGATGATGCAGAACTCGGCCCACATGATATTCCGGTATTTTTAGATTATGATAAAGGAATGGCTTATGCTAAAAAAGTGAATAAGCCCGTGATGCTTGACTTTACCGGATATGCTTGTGTAAACTGTAGAAAAATGGAAGAACGTGTGTGGTCAGACCCTAAAGTTTTAAAAGTACTAACAAATGATATTGTTTTGATTTCGTTGTATGTTGATGACAAAAGGTCATTGCCCGAAAATGAAAAATATGTTTCAGAAACCACAGGAAAAAAAATTAAAACCATTGGGAATAAATGGAGCGACTTTCAAATAAAAAAATACAAGGCAAATGCACAACCCTATTATGTATTATTAGACCATGATGAGAATAACTTAAACAACTACAAAGCCTATGACCCTGATATAGATAGTTATTTAGCATGGCTTAAAGAAGGAATTGCCAATTTCAAGAAAAAGAAATAAGAGTATTAAAATAATAATGAATGAGGCCTGACGGGTTTTTAAAAACCTGTTAGGTCTTTTCATATATTTGCAGAACAATACGCAACCAATGGATAAAGAAATTACGAAAAAAATACACCTGTTAAAAGAAAAATACGAGGCCATAGGCCAAGATTTAGAAACACACCTTGACGGATTATTATACAGCAAGCCCATGCGTTATTGGGATTTTGTACAAACAGATGCTTTGTTAAACTTACAAGTGCAACGTACCGTATATCCTGACGAGA
The DNA here is from genome assembly GCA_011330545.1 of Flavobacteriia bacterium. Lineage (GTDB taxonomy): Bacteria > Bacteroidota > Bacteroidia > Flavobacteriales > Flavobacteriaceae > Aureibaculum. Next base: position 3,727 of record DRQI01000252.1, on the reverse strand, counting down.
TGGTGTTTTTAATGTATCATCAAATCAACGAACTAATATTCAAAATGATACTGTGGGAAATGAAACAAATATCCTATCACAAAAATTTAACAGCAGCATTTTTTACTGCCCGTTTAGGCAGGATTAGCCGTTATTTTGATATGCTCTCAGCCTCTTTTGACGTAATGGGTGAAGGTATGGAAGTAGCGCAATACATGAAATTTAGAGATACCTTAACGCCGGCAAGTGGCTTTCAAAGTGCCCAATATAGAATGATAGAAATTTGCTCAACCAACCTTATTAATTTAATTGATATACGTTTTCGGGCAACCATAGACAGAAATACACCTTTCGAACACGCTTTTGAACACATGTATTGGCAAGCTGCAGGCAAAGACCATAAAACAGGTAAAAAGTCATATTTATTGAAAGAATTTGAGGCGAAATATAAAGATGAACTCATTCGGTTGATGCAAGAATACAATACCATTAACCTATATGACAAATACAAGAGCTTGCCAAGAGAAATCAAAGAAGATATTGATTTGAAAAATGCCATGCGCCATTATGATTACACCGTAAACATAAGTTGGGTAATGCATCATTATGAAGCAGCTTGTAAGTATTTGTTAAGCGAAGGCGAAGATACCGAAGCAACCGGCGGAAGTGATTGGCAAAAATATATGTTGCCAAAATATCAAAAACGCATCTTTTTTCCGGAGTTGTGGAGCCAAGATGAACTTGACAATTGGGGGATTACAAATTTAAAGGCCTGTAAAATATTATCCTAATCTTAATGTTATAGTTTAGAAAGAGTTACATTTTTGGAACGGAAATTGTATTTTTAGTTCTAAACAATAATTAACCATGAAAAAAATAATACTTTATACATTACTTTTTACTACCATAATCATAAATGCACAAACCAACGTGAAGGCTTTTAAAAAAGGAGAATGGCTAAAATTTAGAATAAGTTATAGCAACTTTTTAAATGCCGGCAATGCTACTATGGAGGTAAAAGAAACCGTTAACAATGGTAATGAAGTTTTTCACGTTGTGGGTAAAGGAAAAACTACAGGAGTGATAAGCTGGTTTTTTAAAGTAAGGGATAATTACCAATCGTATTTTTATAAAGAAACCTTACAACCCTATCGGTTTATCAGAAAAATTAACGAAGGAGGGTATACCAAAGACAAAGAAATATTATTTGACCATTCTTCAAAAAAAGCCGTTGTTAAAGATTACAAGCACAATACACAAAAACAGTACACTATTAATAATAATGTACAAGATATGCTCTCCACATTATATTTTCTGAGAAATCAAGATTTGAGCAAAATGAAAACCGGCGACGAAATTAAGCTCACTATGTTTTTTGATCAAACAAACTATAAATTCAAATTAAAAATATTAGGGCGTGAGGTGATACGTACAAAATTCGGAAAAGTAGCTACCGTAAAATTAAGGCCTATCGTACAATCAGGGCGGGTATTTAAAGAAGACGAAAGCCTTACCGTTTGGGTGAGCGATGACGAAAATAAAATCCCGCTACGTATCAAAGCTTCACTTGCCGTGGGCTCTATGCGCGTAGATTTAAATGCCTATAAAGGCTTGGCAAATCCGTTTCCAATCATTTTTAATTAGAAAGATATACTTAATAAGAAGTTAAAAATAATGACGAAGATCAAAATTTTAAACATTTAACTTTATTCATTCTTTCTAAAATAGTAGATTTGCTTCGTTATTTTATAAATGTGAGCAGACCAAATGAAGAACTCCCTTATCGTATTACTTTCTATCATACTATTTTCGTGTAATGGCGCAAAGCCCGAAAAACGAAAAAAAATTATTGAAGAAAAGGTAGTAATCCCTAAAATCATTCAAAAATTTGGCTATACTTTCAATCAGTATAAAGTCATTGAAGATACCATCAAAAAAAATGAAAGTTTCGGAGAAATACTTTATAGAAACCACGTAGATTTTCCCGAAATCCATACTATTGTCGAAAACTCAAAAGACTCTTTTGATGTACGAAGGTTATTGGTAGGAAAACCCTATACCGTACTGGCAAAAAACGATTCAACCGAAAAAGCACAAGTTTTTATTTACCAACCCAATAAAATAGACTATGTGGTGATAGATTTCACAGACTCTATTTCGGCACACCGATATAAAAAGAAGGTTAAAACAGTTGTTAAAACAGCCACCGGAGTCATTACCGATAGCTTATCTTCATTATCATTAGTGATGGATCATAAAGGGTTAGACTATGCCTTGGTAAATGAAATGTCTGATATTTATGCTTGGACCATCGATTTTTTCCACCTCCAAAAAGAAGACAAGTTTAAAGTTATCTACGAAGAAAAATTTATTGACGATTCTGTTTATGTAGGTATTGGAGAAGTAAAAGCAGCCTATTTTGAGCACAATAAAACACCCTTTTACGCCTTTAATTTTGTGACCGACTCAACAAAAAATATCAACGATTATTACGATGATAAAGCCCAAAATTTACGCAAGCAATTTTTAAAAGCCCCCTTAAAGTTTAGCAGTAGGGTGTCTTCAAGATATAACCTAAGGCGGTATATTCGGTATTACGGGCGCGTAAAGCCACATCGAGGCACAGATTTTCCGGCAGGCATAGGTACCCCAATTATAAGTACTGCCAATGGTACCGTAATTGAATCGAGGTATAGGGGCGGAAACGGAAACTATGTAAAAATAAAACACAATTCTACGTATTCAACACAATATTTACACATGAAAAAACGCGCTGTTAAGGTAGGCGATTTTGTAAAACAAGGAGATGTTATCGGATATGTAGGCATGACAGGCAGTACCGCCGGCCCGCATGTATGCTACCGTTTTTGGAAAAATGGGCAGCAAGTAGACCCGTTTAAACAGAAATTACCCGCGGCAAAACCTATAAAAGAAAACCTTAAAGAACGTTATTTGAATTTTATCATACCATTAAAAGAACAATTAGACCAAACCGCGGTCAATTAATAAATCATATAAGACGAATTTAAAATTTGTCACCTGGAGATTAGAATTTATATCATCTTATGCCACTAAAAAATCAAAATCCAACCAAAACAAACTCTTGGAAAGAACTTCAACAGTCATATCAAAAAGTACGTGGCATTGATATGAAAAAAATGTTTTTAGATGACCCGAAAAGAAAAGAAAAATACACCATAAAGTATAATGATTTTACGGTAGACTTTTCAAAAAACAGGATTGACGACGCAGCTTTAGGGCAATTATTTGAATTGGCAGAAGAAGTAGATTTGAAAGATGGCATCCAAAAAATGTTTACAGGCGATTTTATAAATGTTACCGAAAACAGGGCGGTGTTACACACCGCTTTGCGTAATAAATCAGGGAACCCTGTAAGTGTTAACAATAAAAATATAATGCCCGAAGTAGAAGCCTCACTACAAAAAATGAAAAGCTTCTCTGAAGATGTTATTTCAGGAAAATTTAAAGGCTACTCAGGCAAAAAAATTACCGATATTGTCAATATCGGAATCGGAGGCTCAGATCTAGGGCCCAAAATGGTAGTTGAAGCCTTAAAATATTATAAAAACCATCTAAAGGCCCATTTTATATCAAATATTGATGGAGATTATTTGGCTGAAACCTTACAAGGACTAAATCCCGAAACAACATTATTTATCATTGTTTCAAAAACATTTACCACACAAGAAACCTTAACCAATGCCGAAACCGTAAAAAAATGGTTTTT
>DRQI01000251.1 GCA_011330545.1 Flavobacteriia bacterium | reverse complement strand
TACGGGTACCTATATCAAAATACCAATAAAAACTATACCATTTTACACGCATTAGACGGTTATGATGAAATTTCATTGACAAGCAATACCAAAGTCATTTCCAATGAAACCGAAATGGAATTAGCACCCGGTGATTTTGGAGTGCAACAAATTGCCCAAGAAGCCATTTTTGGAGGCAATACCATCAAAGAATCTGCTGAGATATTTATGAAAGTAATTCGTGGAAAAGGTACCGAAGCCCAAAATAATGTGGTTGCCGCTAATGCGGGAATGGCCATTGCTACCGTTAAAAAAATTAGCCCGGTAGAAGGATTTGAATTGGCGAAAGAATCGCTTTTAAGTGGTAAAGGATTGGAAGTGTTGAAAAAATTGCAAAGTATGTAAGGCCTGTCAGGTTTCTAAAACCTGACAGGCCTAAAATGGATAACTATGAATATTTTAGACAACATCATAAGAGACAAAAAAAAGGAAGTTACCCTAAAAAAAGAGTACCTTCCTGTTCAAATATTAGAACAGATGCCTTCTTTTGAGAGGCATACGATTTCGTTAGTAAAACAATTAAAAAACAGCAAGGCCGGAATCATAGCAGAATTTAAACGAAAATCTCCGTCAAAATCTGTAATTAATAATACGGCTAACGTTGAAGATGTTGCCATAGGCTACGAAAGTGCAGGCGTATCAGGCATGTCGGTATTAACCGATGAAATTTATTTTGGAGGCGCCTTAGACGATTTAGTAATCGCCAGAGAAAATTGTAAATTACCGTTGTTGCGAAAGGATTTTATTATTGACACATATCAGCTATTAGAAGCCAAAGCTTTTGGTGCCGATGTTATTTTATTAATAGCTTCCGTATTGAAAACAAAAGAACTTAAGCAGTTTTCAGAATTTGCCAAAAGTATCGGCTTAGAAGTTTTGTTAGAGGTGCACAATGAAGAAGAATTGCAACGCTCAATGATGCCGAGTGTAGATATGATAGGAGTCAATAACCGGAATTTAAAGACCTTTGAAGTGAGTTTGGCCATGAGTAAGCAATTGGCAAGTAAAATTCCGAACCATTTTGTAAAAATTTCAGAAAGTGGTATCAGTTCAGTTCGGGCGATACAAGAATTAAAACCCTATGGATACCAAGGGTTTTTAATAGGCGAAAATTTTATGAAAACTGAAGATCCGGGAGAAAGTGCAAGCGTATTTATTAAAAAATTGAAATCCTCCTCTAACTCCTCCAAAGGAGGAGAATTTAAGAGGTAATTATAAAGATAGTATTCAGATGAATGATGACTTAAAATATAAGGCGAAAACTCCCTCTCCTTTGGAGAGAGCTGGGGTGAGGCTTAAAATTTGCGGAATGAAATCCCAAGACAATATAGAAGCTGTTGCAACCTTGCATCCCGATTATCTCGGCTTTATTTTCTATGAGAAATCTCCGCGTTTTTTTGATGGAATAATTCCCGAATTACCTAAAAATATAAAAAAAACAGGTGTTTTTGTGAATGCTTCATTAGAATATATAATTAAGAGAGTTAAAAAATACGATTTGCAAGCGGTTCAATTACACGGCAATGAATCTCCTGAGTTTTGTGCCACTTTAAAATTTAGGTTGTCATCCCTGTCAAGGCAGGAATCCGGTAAAAACCCAACCGGTGATGAGGAGACTCCTACTGCTACCTCGCCGGTAGGCGGGTACACAGAGATAATAGAAATTATCAAGGTATTCTCCATAAAAGACACCTTTAATTTTGAAGTGTTAAAACCTTATGAAGCAGTTTGCAATTACTACCTGTTTGATACCAAAGGAAAAAATCCCGGCGGAAATGGATATACTTTTAATTGGGAAACCTTAAAAAATTACCCATCGACAAAACCCTATTTTTTAAGTGGTGGCATTGGCTTAGAAGAAGTTGACAACGTTATGTCATTCCTGCGAACCCGCCTGCCGGCAAGGCAGGGGCATGAATCTAACCATTGCTATGCCATCGATGTAAACAGCAAATTTGAAATAGCACCGGGATTAAAAGATGTAGAAAAATTAAAAGAGTTTATTAAATACTTGCCAATCCTGCAAACCCGCCTCGACGAGGCAGGGGCAGGGGCAGGAATCTAGTTAAAAAAGTACAAAATACAATAAGATTCCTGTCTTTAGGAATGACATTAAAATTATGAATTACAACGCAAATAAAAAAGGCTATTACGGAGAATTCGGAGGGGCATACATACCCGAAATGCTTTATCCTAATGTTGAAGAACTACGGCAGTATTATCTTAAGATTATGGCAGAACCGTCTTTTCAAAAAGAGTTCAACCGGTTATTAAAAGACTACGTAGGGCGGCCTTCCCCTTTGTATTTTGCCAAGCGATTGTCAGAAAAATACCGTACAAAAATCTATTTAAAACGAGAAGACCTCAACCATACAGGTGCCCATAAAATCAACAATACCATCGGGCAGATATTGATGGCAAAACGCTTGGGCAAAACGCGAATTATTGCCGAAACAGGAGCGGGGCAGCACGGTGTTGCTACAGCTACCGTTTGTGCCTTAATGGGAATGGAATGTGTGGTTTATATGGGTGAAATTGATATCGCCCGCCAAGCCCCGAATGTGGCGCGAATGAAAATGTTAGGAGCCACTGTTATACCGGCATTGTCAGGAAGTAGAACATTAAAAGACGCTACCAATGAAGCTATTCGCGATTGGATTAACAATCCTGTTGATACCTATTATATCATTGGTTCGGTAGTGGGGCCACATCCGTATCCAGATATGGTAGCCCGTTTTCAAAGTGTTATTTCAGAAGAGATGAAATGGCAACTCAAAGAGCATGAAGGCAAAGAAAATCCCGATTATATAATTGCTTGTGTAGGTGGTGGTAGTAATGCCGCGGGGGCTTTTTATCATTATTTAGATACTGAAGAGGTGAAACTCATCGCTGTAGAAGCTGCCGGAAAAGGTATCCGTTCAGGCAAAAGTGCTGCCACTTCGGTATTGGGAAAAAAAGGTATCATCCACGGCAGTAAAACCTTATTGATGCAAACAGAAGATGGCCAAATAACTGAGCCTTACTCTATTTCGGCAGGATTGGATTATCCCGGTGTTGGCCCATTACACGCACATCTTTGTGCAACTAATAGAGCAGAATTTTTAGCAGTTACCGACGATGAAGCCATGAAAGCTGGCCTCGAGCTATGTGAGTTAGAGGGAATTATTCCTGCAATTGAAAGTGCCCATGCATTGGCAGTTTTTGGACAAAAGAAATTTAAGCCTAATCAGGTAATCGTTTTAAATTTATCAGGGAGAGGTGATAAAGATTTGAATACATATATTAATTATTTTAAACTATAACATAGAGGGTCTGACAGGTTTCCTCTTTCATTAAAGTTTTGGCAGACAAGTAAAAACCTGTCAAGCTTTAAATAATAAAATTCATTTCCTAATGATAATATTAATGAACTGTCATTCCTGCGAACCCACCTACCGGCGAGGCAGGGGTAGGAATTCATTAAAAATCGAAGTTTAATTTAAAAAGATTCCTGCTTTCGCAGGAATGACATTATGAATCGAATATCAAGAAAATTAAAAGAAAACAAAAAACTACTATCTATCTATTTTACTGCGGGCTATCCTAATGTAGAAGATACGGTAACCATCATTAAAAATTTAGAAGATGCAGGAGTAGATATGATAGAAATAGGCTTGCCGTTTAGTGACCCACTGGCAGATGGCCCCACCATACAAGCTAGTTCTACACAAGCACTCCGTAACGGAATGACCACAAAATTACTTTTTAGGCAATTAAAAGATATTCGGAAAATCGTGCAAATCCCACTATTGCTTATGGGATATTTTAATCCGATATTACAATTTGGCGTTGAGGCATTCTGTAAAAAATGCCGGGAAATTGGAATTGACGGATTGATTATTCCTGACTTGCCTGTTGACGAATACCATGCCCAATACAAAACCATTTTTGAAAAATATAGATTAACCAATGTCTTTTTAATTACACCACAAACTTCAGCAGAGCG
>DRQI01000250.1 GCA_011330545.1 Flavobacteriia bacterium | reverse complement strand
TGAAGAAATTATTTTACACTATATGAACATTGGCAAAATGTCGTTGGCAAAAAAAGCATTGGAATTGGGATTGAAACAGCACCCGGCTTCCGTATCACTAAAATTAGCGCATATTGAGGTGTTATTATATGAAGACAAGCTTGACAAAGCCGATATTTTATTAAAAGAATTAGAAAAAATAGAACCGTTAAACGATCAGGTATATTTACACAAAGCTACCTTATTGTCAAAACGCGAAATGCACAAAGAAGCTATTGAGGCTTTAAATGTTGCACTCTTATATACAGAAGATGAAGTTGATATCCGTTCGTTAATCGGAATGGAATATTTGTATTTGGAAGAATTTGATACGGCTCGTTTAAATTTTGCCAAATGCCTGGAAGTTGAATTTGAAGATTACTCCTCTTTATACAATGTAATCTACTGTTTTGATATGCTAGAGCAGCATCGCGAAGCAATCGATTATTTACTGGCCTATATTGACAAAGACCCGTATAGCGAAATTGCATGGCATCAGCTGGGAAGGCAACATTATATTGTTGAAAATTATGTTGAAGCCTTGAAAGCCTTTGATTATTCTATTTTAATTGATGAATATTTTATCGGTGCGTACCTCGAAAAAGCAAAAACCTTAGAAGCCTTAGGTGAATACGGAAGTGCTATTGACAATTATTTGATTACGCTAGATTTGGATGAAGGCACCTCTTTTTCTTATTTGAGGATAGGAAAGTGTTTTGAAAAATTAGGAAACCATAAAGAAGCCTTGAAATATTTTAATCAAACCGTTAAAGAAGACCCTTTATTAGATAAAGGATGGTTGGCTTTGACAGATTTGTTTATCAAAGATAAAAACTATCAAAAAGCACTGTATTTTATCAATAAAGCCATACATATTGATGGCGAGAATTCTGTGTATTGGCTTAAATATGCTAAAATAAATTTAAAATTACACCTTTTTGAAGAAGCCTGCAAAGGTTTTCAGAAATGTTTAGATTTAGAAGATTATACCCTAGAAATATTTATAGCACTCACTGACACCTTGCATTTTTTAGGTGATTTTGACGATGCTATTCAAGTACTGTTAAATGCCAAAAAGCTATATAAAGATTTTGCCGAAATAGAATACCGTTTGGCAGGCCTGTATTTTTTAACTAATCATGAGCGGTTAGGCTTACGGTGTTTCAAGAATGCGTTGGCCATTGATTATGATTACCATACGGTGGCAAAAGAATTATATCCGGCAATTTTCGAAAAAGAGGCTATTAAAAAATTATTGACAAGCCGTTAATAATAAATAGTCCATTTTCCCATAACTTTCTTGTGTTTATACTGCGGCAATAGCCAAGTTAACCTTTCGGGAAGAGGCCTTTTGTACAATAGCAATACACTAGGTTTTGAAGCAACTGATTGCAAGTACTTGAGTTCGGTTTCGTCTGTAACATCAATCAAATAATTTTTCCAGCGGTTGTCAGTTTCAAACTGGGTTTCCCGAGCCAAACTCGGGTGCCCGTCGTTTAAAGAGATAATCGATTTGTTCAATCCGAAAGCAATCGACGGTTTTCGCGAATTATAAACCATAACCGCCCGTTGGTTCAGCCCGTTGGCTATGAGAAAATCGGTAATGGGCTTATTGCTGTTTACTTTGAGTTGGTTGGCAGAAAAAACACTGCTACTGCCTATCAATAAGAATAATGAAATGATGAATGAGGTGTAAATGGGTTTTGACTTGGCATCGATATTTTTTGTTTTATAAATCCAAACGATTATCGGAATCAATAAAATACTTACAATGCCCAATGCCTTAGGAAAATGAAATGTTACGTCTACGCCTAAGGTTACAATAAAAGCAATTATTACCAATGAAGAAAACCCGATGATGAGATAGTTTATAAACCGAATGTTTTTTGACGGCAATGTAGCTAGTAACTGCGCTATTAATACGGCGAGCAATCCATACATGGGCAAGACATATAGAATCCGTTTTGATGAAGATATCGAAAAGAAAATAAGCGGAATAACACAAGAAGCCAGTAAGGCAAAGTATATTGACTTAGCCGTAAATAATTGTTTTTGTTTGATAATTAAATAGGCCAAAATTAGCGTCCACGGAATATCGATAAGTGTATTATAGGCAAAGAAATACCAAAAAGGTTCGGTTCTTCCAAATGCATTTTTTGAAAACCTATCGACGGTTTGCCTTCCTAAGAAGTAATCGATAAAATTAGGATTTTGAGTTGCTAAGTATACAAACCACGAAGCGGCAATGAGTAAAAATAGCAACCATGAAAAAATATGATGAATGCTAAGAGAAGTGATGCTTTTTTCGGTGCTGTTGAAAAAAAGTATAAAAACCACCGGTATTATAAAAATAACAGGCCCTTTTGTTAAAAACCCAAGAGCTAAACTTATGGTAAAAACATAGAGCCATCCTACAGAAGCATTTTTGCGATAGCGAACCCAAGCATAGATACTTGCCAAAGCAAAAGTATTTAGAAAAGCATCTGTAGTAAGGTTTCTCGATGAGATTAACACCAAATGAAAACTAATATAAATCAGAGAAGCCCATAGCGCTGTTTTTTCATTATTAAATAATAATTTGGCCAATGCATAGACCAATAAGAGCTGAATTAAAATGGTAATTTGTAAAAAGAAACGGGCGCCAAATGGGTTGATGCCAAACAATTCGTAACCCAAGGCGGTAATTTGATAGGTTAATGGAGGCTTATGGTAATGGTGTACATCTAATAAATTAGGATGCAGGTAATCACCCGATGTAACCATTTCCCTGCCAATTTCGGCATAGCGGGCATCACTGCTTTCTATCACTCCGTAAGACCCCACATTAATGAGTAAGGCTAGGGCAGAGATTAAAAATACTATTTTAAAGTGTAAGTCTTTTTTCACACGAATAAATTTATATTGATTGACTTTTTTACATTATTATTACTTAACAAAATAAAATAACACAAAGGCAAACAAATAGCTATCTATTCATACTCCTTTGTGGAGGCTCCTATCTTTTTTTACCAAATCCCTCAATGAGGGTTTCACAGAAGAAGAAAAATATTAGGCTTCAAAGATATATATAAAATATATTTATGCCGACATCATACTAAAAAGAAGGATGGTGGTTATTTCTATAGTATTGTAGAAGTTGATTTTTTATGATCAAGTTAAAGGGTATTTTGTCATTTCGACATAGTGAGGAACGAGCGACGAGGAACGTAAGTTCAGCGGAGCTAAACCTCATCATAATGAGATTCCTCTTCATACCTCATTCAGAATGACAGGCTCCTTTTAAAAAGAATTTCATTCTTTTGTTTAAAACTATCGATTTCTAATCTTTAGTGGTTTCGTTTAAAATAAAAACAACTGATAACGCAATCACACTATTGTAGTGCTGACAATTTAACTATCTTTGAAACCAAAATTTGATATATGCAGCGCAGTTTTAAAGAATACCTTATTATTACATTAAAAGGGATTGCTATGGGGGCCGCAGATGTTGTTCCGGGTGTATCGGGAGGCACCATCGCTTTTATTTCAGGAATTTATGAAGAGCTATTAGAAAGTATCAATGCCATTAATTTCAATACCCTAAAAGTGTTAAAACAAAAAGGGGTAAAGGCCATGTGGAAATCGATAAACGGCAATTTCTTACTCTCTTTATTGCTCGGTATTGGCATCAGTATTATTTCGTTGGCAAAATTGATAAAATGGTTATTGGAAAATAAGCCTATTTTGGTTTGGTCTTTCTTTTTCGGATTGGTAGTTGCCAGTGTTATTTATGTAGCCAAACAAATAAAAGAATGGAATATTGCCAGTATCGTTTTATTGATTATAGGTGCCGGTATAGCGTACTATATCAGTATTTTACCACCTATGGCAAACGGCATCTCTTCTACTTGGTTTTTGTTTTTTGCCGGTAGCTTGGCTATCTGTGCAATGATTTTGCCGGGTATTTCGGGGAGTTTTATCTTATTGTTATTAGGTGTTTATAAACCCGTTTTAGACGCCATACACGATAAAGATTTTAAAACATTAATCGTATTAATTTCGGGGGCTGTTGTAGGCTTACTGACTTTCTCTCGTCTGTTGAAATGGCTGTTTGATAAATACCATACCCTGA
>DRQI01000249.1 GCA_011330545.1 Flavobacteriia bacterium | reverse complement strand
TCACCTAAAAATTCATAGCCTAAAGCAGCGGCCATACCGATACCACAATCGGTTGTGGCACTCCCTCCAATACCTAATACAATGGTTTTAGCTCCTTTTTTTATCGCATCTAAAATCAATTGGCCCGTTCCATAGGTAGTGGTTAACATACAATTTTGGACTTCTTTTGCGAGTAATTTTAAACCGGAGGCTTCTGCCATTTCAATGTATGCCGTAGCCACTGAGGCCATGTATAAATAACTTGCTTTTACCGGCGTGAATAAAGGGCCTTTGACTTCTATTTCAATCTTTTTTCCTCGTAGGTGATAGGCCAAGATATCAACCGTGCCATCACCTCCGTCTGACAAGGGTAATTTTAGAATTTTAGCTGTTGGATGTACGGTATATAAGGCCTCTGCAACGATATCACAAAATTCAAATCCCGTTAAGGAACCTTTAAATTTATCTGGGGCAAGGACTATCTTCATTTTATTTTTTGTTTTCAATCTTTAAGTTACACTCAGAAGTAGTTGCTTCCGGATACGTTCTTCTAATAGCGGATTCTTCACTAAATAAATAACCAACCAATAATCATAACAATAATAATTCCTGTTAAACCTTGAAATAAAGTAGCAACTGTTTGACTTTTTAAAGCAGTAGCTGTGTCCATTTCGGAAAATTGGGCTACTACCCAGAAAAAGCTATCATTCAAATGCGATACTGTCATTGCACCTGCTCCTATTGACAAAACCGACAATGCCCGCCCTAGGGATGAGTCTAACCCAAATGAACCTAAAACAGGGGCAATAATTGCAGCCGTGGTGATAATTGAAACTGTTGATGACCCTTGTGCTGTTTTTAATACGGCGGCTATAAGAAAAGGTAAAAGCAACCCAATTTCTAAATTTGAAAAGCTAGAACCAATAATTTCTCCAATTCCTGCTGCCCTAAGTATGGCACCAAAAGCACCTCCTGCACCGGTAATCAAAATAATTATTCCGGCTTCTTTCAAACCACTTGTCACCCAATTTGAATGTGTTTCTTTGGTGTTTTTACCTTTTAAGTTAAAAGCTAGAAAAACACCTATAAACAAAGCAATTACAGGGTTTCCTATAAAATTAATTATCGCCGTAATCGTTCCTTCACCAAAAGGGTGTGTTGGGTAATTTGAAATAGATTTTAAAGCAATTAGCACAATAGGGACAATAATTGGGGCAAATGCCAAACCGGTTTTAGGTATTTTTTCCGTACTAGGTTCGTCAACTAAAACCTCAGGAGTTTTTATTTTAATTTTATTTTCAATAAACGTAGCCCAAAGAAATCCAACTAGGGATACCGGAATTGCAATGACAAGGCCAAGCATGATTACCAATCCCAAATCTGCATCTAAAGCAGCAGTAGCTGCTAAGGGCCCGGGTGTAGGCGGTACAAATACATGGGTTGCGTATAAGCCTGCAGCTAGTGAAACACCCAAAACTACCAATGGAATTTTTGTTTTTTTACTTATGGCTTTATTTAAGGAAGAAAGAATAATAAAACCCGAGTCGCAATATACAGGAATGGAAACTATAAATCCGGTAATGTTCATTGCCAATACCGACCTGTTCTTTCCGATAACCTTTAATGCCCAATTTGCCAACGTTTTCGCACCTCCGCTTTTTTCGAGATAGGCGCCTATTATCGTTCCGAAAGCGATTATAACGCCAATACTACCTAACGTTTTACCAAATCCGTTCATTAATGTATCTGTTATTTCTGATTCATTTAGCCCTCCAACAAATCCCATTACAATTCCGGCAAGCAATAAAGACAAAAAGGGGTGAAAGTTATATTTACCGGCAGCCACAACCATTAAAACTACAACAACCACTAAGGCAATTACTATTTCCATCTTAAATTTTATTTTTCTTTAAATATAGGTATTTTCACACGTTTAAAACTTTATAATTATCTGAAAATAAATTAACTAAACATGGCCGGAACAAAATAACTAAATACCAGTATGGCGATAAAAAACACTACTAAAATATACACTTCTTTGATTAAAAAATCGGATTTCTGTACGCGAAATTGGATCTTTTTCGTATTCTTTATAGGTGTATTTTGGGTCAAAGCGCTTACACTATACGCTACCACCAAGGTGGTAATTACGCCGGTAACATTCAGCCAAATCCAAAAAATATCAAAGCCCAGGTCAATATGAAACATTTCTTGTATGGTTTTTGAAAAAATGAGATTGACAAGTACTGCGGTGACGATACCGGCATTCATTCCTATATGGTTTACTTTTTTAGAGAAAAATGCGAGGATAAAAGTGACTAAAACAGGCCCATAAAATACCGATCCAATGGCGTTTATAATTTCTATCACAGCACTTTTGCTGCCGCCGAAAAGAAAAGCGCTGGCAATACAGACCACCCCCCAAAAAATTACCGCTGCTTTTGACATTGCCATGTACTTTTTTTCACCCAATTTTTCATCTTTTCTGTTAAAAAAGTCTTCAACGGTTACTGCAGATAGTGAATTTACGGTTGAACTTAACGATGACATGGCTGCAGAGAGGATACCAATCATCAATATTCCGATTAGGCCATGGGGCAAGTATTTGATAATAAATACCGGTACCATTAAATCGGCTTTTATGCCGTTTTGGGCATATTCATTCGGAAAATATTTTTGGGTAGTCAGTGCAATCTCATGTAAAAAGTCAGGAGCTAACGTCAACAAGCCTCCTAACACAAGCCCCATGGTACAATATATCAATACCACCGGAAAGCGAAAAATGCCATTGGCTAACAACAGGGTTCTTATTGTTTTTTCATTTTTAGCAGACAGTAGCCGTTGGGCTTGCGTTTGGTCACAACCGTAATAGGATGCATACAAAAAGAAACCACCAATTAGCATGGGCCAAAAACCGTATTCGTTTCCTTTGCCAATTCCGATGTTAGATTGTATTACTTTTAATCGTTCGGGGTCAAAACCGTGGGCTAATCCTCCTTTTTGCTGTACTAGGCTCCATCCGTAATACAAGCAAATTAACAGGCCGGCAAATAAAATAATCATTTGAATGGCATCTCCCCAAACAACGGCTTTCATTCCGCCTTGCCACGAGTAAATGATGGTAATAACGCTAATAATTAAGATGGTATATACAAAGTCAATATCTAAAACGGCTTGTAAAATAATGGCAATGGTATAGACCATAACACCGGTTCCTAGCGCTCGGCTTATTTGAAAAACGATACTTAAGAGCAATCGTGTTGATACGCCAAACCGTTTTTCTACAAACTCGTAAATACTAACTACCCCTGAACGGAATAATGGCGGAATGATTACTACCATAATAAAAATCATCGCTAAAGGCACGGCAAATTCAAAACTCAGCCATTTCATGCCGCCTCCCAGTTTTAATCCCACAAAAGCCGGTGCCGATATAAAACTAATGGCCGACAACTGTGTTGCCATGGTAGAAAGGCTCAACGGAAACCAGCCCATACTTTTACCTCCGAGAAAATAATCGTTGGAATTTTTGTTTTCTTTAAAAAAGAAACCCATTCCCAGAAAGAAAATAATGTATGCGATGATGATGCTGTAGTCTAGCCAATTCATAAGGGTTGTCTTTTTTTATGTATTTAACAGGTCTATTAGCAATGCGGCTGTCCATGAAAAATTATTACCTCCATAACCAACAGCATTACTTTTGTACATTTCTTTTCTCGGGTCGAAATATTCATAAAATCCTACTTTCTTTACCAATTCGATGCTATCGTTTTTTATATTTTCTGCCAAGGCGTTGAAACCATAATTTTTCAATCCGTAATAAAGTATCCAATTTAAGTTTATCCAAACCGGGCCCCTCCAGTATTTTTTCGGATTAAAATTAACATTCGCCGGGTCAAATGATGCACAAAGATAGTAGCCTCGGCCTCCAAATTTAGATTGCAATACCTTCTTTAAAACGGCAGCTCTTTTTGTATCGGGAATATTGGCAAATAAGGCGGTAAACGAAGATGAACTCAACATTTGAATGGGTTTTTCGGCTCTTAAATCATAATGTATGTAGGCTCCTAAATCACTATCAAATAATTTTTCGTTATAACGGCGTTTGGCTCTATCTTGCCATTTAGACAAGATGTGAATTTTTTCATTTTCATTTCCTATCAATGTATACAACTCGATAAGGGCTTCATTTGATTTTATTAGTACGGCATTAAATAACGGGTCTTGCACTAAAAAAGGGGAATGTTGGGCTATTTTCTCATCATTATAGCG
>DRQI01000248.1 GCA_011330545.1 Flavobacteriia bacterium | reverse complement strand
ATAGCTATAGCTACTAATTCTTTTAACCCTAAACTTTTACTACCTCTGTTATTTGACATATTTTATAATTTAAATGCTATTTTTATTCCTTCTATTACCATATCGGTACCGATAATGGCAATAATTAATCCCATTATTTTACCGAATACGGTAATGATATTATGGCCTAATTTTCCGGTAATATAATCGCTAAGTTTAAATGCAATAAAATTGAGATAACAAATTATTGCAAAAATTAAAATGACGATGACAATGTGGCTATAATTGGTGTTGCTAACATAGTTCATTCCTGTAACAATTGTGCCCGGGCCTGCCAACAGTGGAATTGCCAGGGGTGAAACGGCAATGTTTTCGTCAATTATCGGGCTTTGTAAATGTTTAACGCCCGATTGTTTTGACTGTAACATTTCAAAACCGGTATAAAAAAGAATAATACCGCCGGTTATTTTAAACGCGGGAATGGTAATGCCAAAAAATTTGAATAAATACGTACCGAAGATTATAAATGCCAAGCCTATCAGAAAAGCAACTACAACAGCTTTTTTAGCTATCTTTTTCTTTTCTATTGTATCAGCTCCTTGGGTGAGTGATAAAAATACCGGGATTCCGCCAACGGGATTCATAATGGCAAAAAAACCGGCAAAAACAGTCAAGGAAAAAGACAGGTAATATTCCATTTAGTATTATAATTTGTTTACAATAGCATCGATTCTTGATTTCTTTTTATTTTTAACGTGAATAAAGGTAACTATTATACCCAAAAAAAATGATATAATTAGCAATAGATATGGGTTGATGATATAAAAATCGTAATAATCTAAAAAGAAAAATACGGTAATAAATAAGAAAGTATATACTGTACAAAGTAGTAGTATTCTTTTTAAAGATGGGTTGTGTTTCTTTTTATTCATTTGTAAATCAATTATTTATCCAATCCCAAGCTTTTGCTATTTCGTCGATGTCAAAATATTTTTCTTTAAATTTTGTAAATATATTATCTATGGCAATTAAGGTTTTCCATTTTTTCTTATCTCCAATATAAGCTATTTTGTTGATTTTGTCCCAGTATTTTATCCCTAGCTGAAATGCTTTGATAAAAGAGGCTAAATTTTCGCCTTCAACATTAATATACAGCATGAGGTTTACGGTATCAAAATCTTTTAATACAGTTTCTATGCCTTTATCAATAATATCTAATTCATATTGGCTGATAAATTCTTCCAACTCATATACGAGTGTATTGGTATGGAGTGATTTGACTTCTTTAATCATTGTAAATAGTATTTAATTTTTTGATGATAACTGAAAATAAAATGGTTAATAGGCCCAAGAGAATTAAAGACAGGGCTGTCCATATAATAATACTGGCTGCTCCGAATTGCGGACTGTAAATAACCATAAACCCAAAGGCAATTACCAAAAAACCGCCAATGATGGGCCATCCCCAATTTTTGAGATGGGCTTGTTTGATTAAAATACCCCTACTTACTTGTGAAATACCTCTAAATATCAGCCATATACCAAAGATAATTGGCAAAATGGCCATGGTTATATCTTCTTTGGTTACTAAAATAATACCGATGATAAGGTCAAAAATTCCTGAAGTAAGCATCCATCCCCAACCTTTGATTATTTTTGAGTTGGTTATCGCAAATATAATTTCAAAAATTCCTGAAATAAAGATCACTACGCTAAACAAAATGCTTAGGGCGATATAGTTTTCAATCGGATTTTTATATACCCAAAATCCTAATAAGGTGATGGCTAGTCCTACAATGGTAAGCAGCCACCAATTTTTTGCAAATTTTACTGTGTGTGTCATGGTGCTAATTTTTAAGCGTTAATATACCAAGTACCGAATAAGGGTGTGTAATTTAGGCTTGTAAATTCTATAAAATCATCGTAATCAGGAATGGTAATTACATTTGAATAATCTGTTTTATAGTAAATTACGCTACTTTTTTCAAGTAAGTCAACCAATTCGCGGGCTTTGATTTTATTAATAGAAAATAAACTTTCTAAAAATTTCATTATTTTTTTTCTGCCCGAATCATAATCGGTTTCTTCGTTTAGTTGGTTGCCGAAATGTTCGAGTAATTTTTCTCCTACATCGGCAATATCATACCCTTTGGTAATTTCTTTGCAAACGGTATTGCGTGCGTCCATCATATAAATGTCAATTTTGGCTAGTAATTGATGGATATGATGGTGTTCTTTTTCTAATTGAGATTTCTCAAATAACAATTTGCTTTTTTCTTTTTGTACGAATTCAATATCGTCAGAAGATAAATTTTCAGTAGTTGATACATGAATTTTTTCAATAGTACTTTTAATTTTTTCTAGCCAATTGTTACGGTCTTTTATTTTTTTGTCAGGCTGCTCAGTGGCTTCTACCTGATGTTTTTCTATCAAGTCTAATAAATAGTTAACTTCTTTGAGATTTTCTCTAATTTCTTGGTGTTCTTCTTCCAACTCGGCATACATTTTTTCAAGTTTTCCCAATTCTTTTTTTTCAAAGAAGTTTGTAATTTTTTTGTCTTTCTTTTTGATGGTTTCGATGAAATTTTTCATGATAATTATTTTTAATAATTTGTTTTTTCAATCAAGTTAGCATAGTTAGGGAAGATATGACGATACCTTCCCTACTATAGTACTCGCTATTTTATATTGTTATAATTTTAATTTTTTATGAACACTGATAATATTTCCACTGGCATCTACAACCACTTTTTTCATCTCATTGCCTTTTTTGATGATTACTTTATAGCGTTCATTTTTTTTGCCATTAGTATAACTTACCATTTTGTAAGTATCTTCTACAAATATCCATTTTGGAAAGGCTTTGGCCACTGCATCTCGAACGGTTTTTGGCAATAAGACATTTTTGCCATAAGCAAATGTGCTTATTAATTTACCATCTTTAGAATAGGTAGCAGTGAGTTTTTCGTTCTTATTGCTCAACGATATTTGGAACGTATCGTAATCGTCATTTGATTTAATGTTCCTATCAACAATAACATCTTCTTCTATAAATTCTAAAGGAACCGCGGTGTATTCGTCGACAACAAAATCGGGGAAATCTTTTTCTACAGATGCTATAACCACTTCAGGAACTTCCTCTTTTTTAATTTTTGCTTCGAATAGTAAGTCTTGTGCATACGATTGAACTGCAAATCCTGCTAATACTAATGTAAGAATTGTTTTTTTCATGATTTAAATAATTTAATGTTACTAATTGTTTTTTGTTTTCTACCGGTTGAAACAAGTGCATTTATTTAAAAGACCCTTTCGTTGAAATTTTTTAGTTTTATTTTTAATTTTTCAAGTAAATCTTTTAAATCAGATTTAGCCGTTGCTTCTTTTTTTAAGGTTTTAATATCTTGTTGTAATTCTGTATAAATTTTGTCTTTTTTGCCATATCCTAATACTTCTGCAAGTTGTAATTGATAGCTAGCGTTGTCTAAGAGGTTGATAACTTCGCCATTATTGGCTTTGCTATCTTCTAAGTGCAATCGGGTGGCCTCTTCAATCATTACTTCTGCATTTAATATTGGAATTGGAATCATCTCTTTTTCAATAACTAGCTCATCAAGGGTTGCTATTAACAATACTCTTGCTTCTTCAACTTTATTTTCGTTTATCAATTGAATTGCCGATTTGATAGCCGTTGGATAGGTAGCCAATGGGATACTTACCGTAGTGATGTCAATTTCACTTGACAATTCTGAAAGTAATTCCCTTGCTTCTTGCAATTGCTCATTTTTTAAGGCTTTCTTTGCATCTTTCGTTACCTGTTTTACCGTATTAATATCTGTTATCAATTCGTTACGTTGTACATTAATATCAATTGGCAATAATTTTAGTTCAGGAAAGCGTTTGGTAACAATGGCTATTTTACCGAGTGCATTTTGAAGGCTTTTTACTGCGTCATTGTTCTTTTTGTTAGAAAGAAACTGAATGGCTTTTTGTGTTTCTAAGACAGCTTCTAATGCCTCAGAGGTCATTTTTTCTTTTGCTTTCAAGACTTTTTCTTTTGCTTTTTCTTGATCTCTCAAGGCAATCTCATCTTCGGTCATATTTAATTTTGCCGGCATTTCAATTGTTGCTGTATCTTTTCCCTTTTTTGTTTCGGGAGCCTTACCTGTTTTAGATTGGCATGATGCCAATAACAGGCTTGTAGTTACAATAGATACAACGATAAACTTAGTTGCTTTTTTCATGTTGGTAGAATTTGAATTGTTATTAATTAATGGTGAATGGTGACATCAACTTCATCGTTGATATTCATAATATTTCTTGCCTTGTCAATATCTTCTTGTGTGCCGTGGGCAATGACCAAATATTTGTTGGCTTTGAGTTCTTTTTCATATTTAAGCACACTGTCTTTGGGAATTCCGATACTAAACAAAGCGCCTCCCAAAGCTGATAATCCGCCGATTACTACAGCGCCTTCAAGGCCTCCTACTAAAGAAGATACTATGGGGCCTGCCATAACAACGGGGCCGATTCCTGGAATTAAGAAAAAGCCGGCTCCGAAAATGAGTCCCCAAATTCCTCCCCAAAAGGCACCTGCTTTGCCCCAACTTTTAACAACATCTTTGGTATTGTAAAAACCTACCACTTTATCTTCTTCATAATAGTCTTTGCCTACAATCGATAATTTTTTCATATCGAACCCCGATTGTTGCAATTCTTTTACTACTTGTTCTGCTTCTGTGTGAGTTTTGCATACCGCCACTGCTACACTTTCTTTGTTTGTGTTCATTTTCTATTCTTTTTAATTACCGGAACAAAATTATACCGAGTGGCATGGCTTGAAAACACCTAAAGGTGCCTAAACAAGATTTTAACATAATTTTAAAAGTATTTATTAAATTAGGGAGTTTTGGTATTCACACCGTGACTTTAAGTCGCGGTGTGAATCAAAATAAATTACAAGAGGTCAGGATGGTGTATAAGTAATGCTAATTATTAGAATTGAGGTTTTAAGGTAATAAAATGCAAGGTTCTTTTGAACGCAAGCTCGGTTTTACAAAGGGGTATTTTTGTTTGTTTTTGAAAATTGTATCGCGAACAGTGTAACCCGTTTTATGTATTAGAACTTTGTAATGAATGCGTTCTCGATACATTTTTAGTTGTAAAAATGGGGTTCAAGTTAAAATTCTACATATTGAAATTAACCAAAAGGTAAGGCCGATTGTAGATGAGCATTTTCAGGATTTTATAAAAATAACTTTCTTATGGGTTTTGTGAAAGTTTATAAGATTACTAAATTTTAGGCTAATGGTGTTTTAGTTTGTGTAGCAAGCCTTCTAAATTTTTAATTTCAATATGTTTACGGTCAACATGTAATATATTATCGTTCTTTAACCGTTGGATATGCCGGTTGATTACATTTTTAGAAGTACCGATTATTTTGGCAATTTCACTGTGTGATAAGTTATTAATTAATTTCAACTCAGAGCCATGTATACTTGCTTTGGTATGTTTTATAAAAAGTTTTAAGGTTCT
>DRQI01000247.1 GCA_011330545.1 Flavobacteriia bacterium | reverse complement strand
TAATCATTTTAGTTAAACCCTTCGACTGTGCCCAGGGTGACATTTCGTTAACAATCTATCCTCCAATGGTTGACATACTCTCTGAAATATTATTATTCTTTTTTCTATTGGCCTCCGCTACAAACCCGTTTTCAGGTTTTTCTTTGACAATCGATAAAAACAGTTTTTTTAAATCGTCGTCACTGGCACCTTTACGGATAAAATCCCTAATATTAAAAACGCCTTCGTCAAACAAACAGTTTTTAAAGAGTCCTGTTGCGGTAATCCGGATGCGATTGCAATCACCACAAATGGTTCGTGTAAAAGCAGGAATAATTCCGAAAGAACCTCGATAACCGGCCACTTTAAAGTTACGCGATGTAGAAGATTTTTCAGATGATAAGGGCTTTATTTCTGAATAATTAGATTGAATTAAATCCAGTATTTTTGTGTAATCCCAAACGGTTGTTGTTTTGCGTTGCCCAACTCCGTTAAACGGCATTTCTTCAATAAATCTTACTGCAATATCCCTATTTTTGGTAAAGTTGACAAAATCGATAATTTCATCGGTATTTATACCCGATTGCACTACTATATTTAGCTTTAGGGTTAACGAGCTTTTCTCTAGCAATTCTAACGTTTTATACACTTCGTCGAAGACATCCCTTCGGGTAATCTCGGCAAATTTTTCTTTTGAAAGGCTGTCAATACTTAAATTAACGGTGTTGATTTTTAGTTTTTCAAGGGTAGCAATATGTTTTGATATCAATGCCCCGTTTGTAGTTATGTTTATTTCATCAAGTTTGTCATTAAAAGACAGCATTTCTAAGAAATCGACAAAATTTTTACGCACAAAGGGTTCGCCTCCCGTTAAACGGATTTTATTCACGCCCAATTCACTCAACACACGAGTGATACGATACATTTCTTTATAAGTGAGGAGTTCTTTTCTGTCAACAATGTCAATGCCACGTGCAGGCATACAATATTGGCAACGCAAATTGCAACGATCGGTTACCGCTAACCGCAAATAGGTTATCTGCCTGCCAAAATTGTCGGTTAATAGTGCCATTCTTGTTTTTTATAGAATTGCAAAGTTACGAAACTAAACTCTTAGACTGTGCTCAATGAGAAATTAAGTTTATCTGTAAAATCATGTTTTCAAAGAGAATCGATTTAATACCCTTAGGTTTGATATGCTTTGTTTAATATGACACTAGTTGAGTAAAAAATATCAAAAACAGTTAATTAATGAGGAAGGAATTTTTTGAGGGCATGGTACAAAAAAGCTCCCAGCAATGCTCCGAAAAGAACCACAGTAATGGCTACGGCACCTCTGCCTAATAATATAAACATAGGGCCGGGGCACGCTCCTGCCAATGCCCATCCAAGGCCAAAGATAATACCGCCAAAAAGATTTCCTTTAAAACCTTTTCTTTTGGGTGCTACTTTGATGGTATCGCCCAGATAAGTTTTGATAATTCCTTTTTTAAATAAAATCATCACAATGATACCTAGCGCAACGGCGCCGCCAATTACTCCGTACATGTGAAAAGATTGAAATTTAAACATCTCATAGATTCGATACCATGAAATTACTTCTGCTTTGCTCAATATAATTCCGAAAAGAACGCCTACCAGTAAAAATTTTAGTTGTTTCATAGTATAGATTTAAAAGATTATTGGAAATAATAACCACGTCATAATTAAGCCGCCGATAAAAAAACCAATCACAGAAATTAGCGATGGAAGTTCTAAATTGCTCAACCCGACAATTCCATGCCCTGAAGTACATCCTCCTGCATACCTTGACCCAAAACCTACTAACATTCCACCAACTAACAAGATTAGAAATCCTTTTAGAGAAAACATGGCATTGAGGCCATAAATTTCATCGGGTAGGTATTGTGCCCCGGCATGTTGAAACCCTAATTCAGACAAGTCTTGTACCGTTTGTGGGTTGATAGCAACGGTTTTATCGGGTGATAACCATTGATATGTAACAAAACCTCCGATGATAACCCCTAAAATAAAAAGTAAATTCCAAGTATTTTCTCTCCAATCGAATTTAAAGAAATCAACCAGTTTTCCGGCACCTCCAATAGCGCATATCGTTTCTAAATTTGACGAAACGCCGAATTTTTTACCAAAATAAAAAAGTAATAACATCACTAAAGTGATAAGTGGGCCGGCAACGTACCAAGGCCAAGGCTGTAAGATAAAATCCATTGTATTTAAAGATTATTATTTGCTTAAAAATAGCGAAGTATACGCTTATAGATGTAACTTTTGTTACACAAAAGAAAGATAGGCTCCTAATTGAGATAGTAAACCGATTGAAATAAATTAAAATTCCAACACTTCAATTTTATTTCTATGCAATTTTATTTTCCCTTCGTTTTCTAACTGTTTCAGTAACCTTGAAACTACTACTCTTGACGTATTAAGGTCTTGGGCTATTTTTTGATGGGTGGTATTTAAGGTGGAGTCGCGCATTATTTTCACTTTATCGGTAAGGTATTTATACAAACGCTGGTCCATCTTCATAAAAGCCAATGTATCAATAGCTTCTAACATTTCTGACAGTCTTATATTATAACTGTCGATGACAAAATTTCGCCATGATTTATATTTAACCAACCATTCTTCCAGTTTATGAATAGGAATAAAAACAACTTCAGAATCTTTTTCGGCTACGCCTCGAACTTTACTCTTTGAACTTGTTAAGCCACTGCCAAAAGTTATCGTACACGTATCGCCGCGTTCTAAAAAATACAATACAATTTCATCGCCATTGTCATCTTCCCTACTAATTTTAATAGCGCCATTTAACATTAAGGGGATTTTATCAAATTTATCGCCCAAATCTAGCAATAGTTCATTTTCTTTTACTTTTTTATAGGTACCGACTTCGATAATTTCCTGAATTAAATCTTCTTCAAAAACAACGCTGAAATATTCTTTAAGTTTTTCTTGTATCATTAGTTAGGTCATATTTTAGGTGATTGGCGACAAGTTACTTATTTTTTATTGATAGTATTGTCTAAATATTTAACAATTATGTCTGTGGCGCCAACATTTTTAAGGATATAGTTGCCACTCACTGCCCCTTTTTGTTTACGTATTTTAGCATTTGTAAATAAAGTAGTTGCTATTGCATTGAATTCAGATTGATTGGTAATCACTTCACAAGCTCCTAGCTTAACCAAATCTACGGCTTCCTTAAATTTGTGATATGTTGGCCCGATAAGAATCGGAACTCCAAAAGTAGCCGGTTCTAAGATGTTGTGGATACCGCTACCAAAACCACCTCCAACATAGGCGATATCTGCATAGTTATAAATTTTTGACAACAAGCCAATGGTATCAATGATAAGTACTTGATAGTCTTCCAGCCTTTTGTTTTTGCGTTCAGAATATAAAATGGTATTTTTTGAAATACGTTCCTTTAGTTTAAGGATGTCATTGGCATTGATATTATGAGGGGCAATGATAAATTTTTGATTAGCATCAGCATTGGTATTGATATAACTTACTAACAATTCTTCGTCCTTGGGCCAAGTACTGCCGGCAATAAGGGTAATGTGTCGGCCTGTAAATTGTTCGGCAAACGCTAACGTATTATCTTGTTGGGTAATATCAAAAACGCGGTCAAAGCGAGTGTCTCCACTAACAGTAACATTTAAAAACCCGATACTTTCAAGTAGGCCTTTAGAACGGTTGTTTTGAACAAAAAAATGGTCAAATGTTTGTAAAGATTTACGCATCCAACGGCCATAGCTTTTAAAAAAAGATTGCTCTTTTCTGAAAATTCCTGAAACTAAAATAGTTTTTATGTTTTGGCTTCTTAATACTTTCAATAAGTTGGGCCAAAATTCGTATTTTATAAAAATGGCAATTTCGGGATTTATTATTTGCAGCAATCTTTGAGCATTTTTTTTAGTATCTAAAGGCAAATAGGCAACAAAATCTGCACAGCCGTAATTTTTACGAATTTCATAGCCTGAAGGCGAAAAAAAAGTAAGAAGAATTTTATGATTCGGATATCGTTGTTTGGCTTTCTCTATAATTGGCCTACCTTGCTCAAATTCTCCTAAAGAAGCGCAATGAAACCAAATTATTGTATCATTTGGCTTTATGGCAGCTTCTAATTTTTCAAAAACATTTTTTCTCCCAGCGACAAATAAATTTATTTTTTTATTGAAAGGCGCTATGATTTTTAACAAAAAACCTATGATATAAACCGATATGTTATAGAGAAAATACATTTGCAGGTGCTAAAATATAAATTTAGCCTAACAGCACTTAAATAATTCGTATTTTTGTGCGTTTACAGATAAAAAATGATGGTATACGAAATACGCCTGAGCGAATTTGTGATGCCGAAAAATATTTTGTGCATTCACATGAAATAATAATGAAACGGCAACTTCTACCAGTTATTTAAACATATAAAATATACAGATGACACCAATCCAAATGGTTGACCTTAAAGGGCAATACCAAAAAATCAAAAATCAAATAGACAGCTCTATTCAAGAGGTTCTTAATGCTGCAGCATTTATCAATGGCCCTGAAGTAAAAAATTTTCAAAAAGAATTAGAAGAATACCTCAATGTAAAACATGTAATTCCCTGTGCTAACGGCACCGACGCTTTACAAATTGCCATGATGGGCTTAGGCTTACAACAAGGCGATGAGGTCATAACGGTAGATTTTACTTTTGCCGCTACCGTTGAGGTGATTGCCTTATTAAAATTGACGCCGGTATTGGTAGATGTAGAAGCAGATACTTTTAATATGGATATTGAAGCACTTAAAAAAGCCATTACGCCAAAAACAAAAGCGATTGTTCCGGTACACTTATTTGGCCAATGTGCTAATATGGAAGCCGTTTTAGAAGTTGCTAAAGAACACAACTTATATGTTATTGAAGATACGGCACAAGCCATAGGTGCCGATTATACCTTTGCTGACAAAACCACCAAAAAAGCCGGAACCATTGGAAATGTAGGAACCACTTCTTTTTTCCCTTCAAAAAATTTAGGCTGTTATGGTGACGGAGGAGCCATTTTCACCAATGACGATGCGTTGGCTCATACTTTAAGAGGTATTGTAAACCACGGTATGTACAAACGCTATTATCACGATGTGATTGGTGTAAATTCAAGATTAGACAGTATTCAAGCAACAGTGTTAAGGGCAAAACTCCCGCATTTAGATGCGTATTGTGACGCCAGAAGAAAAGCTGCCCAATATTACAACAATGCTTTTGCAACATCCGATAAGATTATTACTCCTATCACCAGTAATTATACTACACATGTATTTCATCAATATACATTGCGATTAATAGGTGTTGACAGAGATGCCTTACACAAGCATTTATTAGACAGTGGTATTCCTAATGCCATTTACTATCCTGTGCCATTGCACAGTCAAAAAGCCTATGCTGACGACAGGTATAAGGAAGATGATTTTAAGGTAACCAATGCACTAGTGACTTCGGTTATTTCGCTTCCGATGCATACTGAATTGGATGAAGAACAATTGCAATTTATTACGAATACAATTTTAAATTTTGTAAACAAATAATATGAATATTACAGTAATAGGTACCGGTTACGTAGGGTTAGTTACCGGAACTTGCCTTGCAGATATGGGTAACAATGTAATTTGTGTAGATATTGATGAAGAAAAAGTCAATCGAATGCGTCAGGGCAAGGTACCCATTTATGAACCCAATTTAGAAGAGCTTTTTCATAAAAACATATCGGGAGACAGGCTCCATTTTACCACCAATCTCAAGGAAGCCATCAAAGAGGCAACCATTATATTTTTAGCATTGCCAACCCCACAAGGTGAAGATGGTTCTGCCGATTTATCGTATGTAGAAACGGTAGCACATGATTTAGGAAAAATGATTGCCGACTACAAAATAATCATCAATAAAAGTACAGTGCCGGTAGGTACTTCAGACCGTGTAAAGAAAATTGTATCTAGCCATACCAATGTGGAATTTGATGTGGTTTCAAACCCCGAATTTTTACGTGAAGGATTTGCCGTTAAAGATTTTATGGAACCACAGCGTATTATTATTGGCTCAAAAAGCGAGAAAGCAAAAAAATTACTTTCTAAATTGTACAAACCTTTTGTTTCGGTAAAAAGGCCCATCATTTTTATGGATGAAAAGTCTTCAGAATTGACAAAATACGCCTCAAATACTTTTTTGGCTACCAAAATTACTTTTATGAATGAAATTGCAAACCTTTGCGAAAAAATTGGTGCCGATGTAGACATGGTAAGAATGGGTATGGGTTCTGATGCCAGAATTGGCAATCGGTTTTTATTTCCGGGCATAGGTTATGGAGGCTCGTGTTTTCCTAAGGATGTAAATGCCTTGGTAAAATCGAGTGAAGATGCCAACTATGACTTTAAAATTTTGAAATCGGTTTTAAACATCAACCAAAAACAGAAAAAATCATTGATTCCGAAAGTCAACCGTTATTTTAACAATAATCTTTCCGGAAAAAAAATTGCCATTTGGGGGCTTGCTTTTAAACCCAATACCGATGATATCAGAGAAGCTCCGGCCATCGATGTTATCAATGAATTATTGTTAAAAGACAATGTTGAAATTGCCGCCTATGACCCTGAGGCCATGCCTAATATGAAACGTATCTACGGTGATAAGATTCAATTTGCCAATAGTGCGTATGACGCATTGAAAGATGCTGATTGCCTGCTCATTTGTACCGAATGGAGTGAATTTACTTCTCCCGGATTTCGTAAAATGAAAGCGTTTATGAAAGCCCCCGTAATTTTTGACGGCAGAAATATTTTCGATTTAGAAGTGATGGCAAGCAATGGATTTTATTATGAGTCTGTTGGAAGAAAAATAGTTAAACTATAAATTAATCACTTTGAAAAAAATAGTAGTTACCGGCGGACTTGGTTTTATAGGCTCTCATACTGTAGTAGAATTGCAAAATGAAGGTTATGAGGTTGTGATTATTGATAACCTTTCCAATTCAACCATCGAGGTATTGGATAAAATTATATCGATTACGGGGAAACAACCCGAATATGAAAATATCGATTTAAAAAATCAAACCGCCATTCGCCAATTTTTCAATTCATATTCTACAATTGACGGAATTATTCATTTCGCCGCTTCTAAAGCTGTGGGCGAAAGTGTAGAAAAACCATTAGAATACTATCACAATAATATTTCATCACTTATCTATTTGCTTGAAGAAATGAACCGCCACAAGCTGTCAAACTTTATTTTCAGTTCGTCATGTACGGTATACGGCCAAGCAGATACGATGCCCATTACTGAAAAAGCACCTTTTAAAGCGGCCGAATCTCCTTACGGAAATACCAAACAAATCGGAGAGGAAATCATTGCCGACACTAC
>DRQI01000246.1 GCA_011330545.1 Flavobacteriia bacterium | reverse complement strand
GTTGCTGTTTTTTGTGCCAAAAACTCTTCATTGGTTTTAAAAACGAGTACATCATTATAATTACCACGTTTTAATACGGCTGCTTGTACAATTTTAGCGGGTAAAACCGTAGGCACATCTTTGAGGGAATGCACTGCTATATCAATTTCTTCATTTAACAGGGCAATATCTAAGTTTCTGGTAAATACTCCAACGACGCCTATTTCATATAAGGGTTTGTCTAAGACAATGTCTCCGGTAGCTTTTATTGAAATAATTTCGGTTTGGTAACCCAACGCTTCCAGCTGTATTTTTACTACGTTGGCCTGCCATAATGCTAACTCGCTATCACGGGTTCCAATTCTAATAATTTTGTTCATCAATTGACATTTTCCAGCTGAAAAACTTTAGAAATCAAATCAATACTTTCACTAGAAGAAGTAGTATCATCTTTTAAATAATTAGCAAAATGCTTGGTGATTTTTTGAATGATTCTATTGGATAAAATTTCTGCCTGCTCTTCATTAAAATCAACTACTTTTTTTCTCTGAAAATCAATTTCTTCTAATTTTATCTCTTCTAATTTATGTTTCAGCGCTTTTAAGGTTGGGGCAAATTTACGGGTTTCTAACCAAATCATAAATTCCTTTTTTACCTCATCAATAATAGCTTCTGCTTTTGGGATTTGAGCATGTCTTTTTTCAATAGTTTCATCTGTAATTTGAGAAAGGTCGTCTAAATGCACCAAATTTACATTGGGCAATCCTTTTACATCTACCGAAACATTTCTGGGGATTGACAAGTCTAACAATAATAATGGCTTTTCTGTAGCAATCATTTCTTTGGTAACGGTAGGCATTTGTGCTCCGGTGGCTACTATTAAAATATCGGCCTTTTTAATTTCTGCTTGTAAATCATTAAAATCTTTGACGGTAACATCAAATTTTCCTGCAATCTTTTGTGCTTTGTCTTTGGTGCGGTTGATTAAGGTAATACGTTTATTATGCGTATGTTTTATCAAATTATCACAGGTATTCCTCCCTATTTTTCCGGTACCGAAAAGCAATATGTTTTTTTCTGAGACAGCCGCTACATTTTTCAGAATATACTGTACGGATGCAAAGGCTACCGAAGTGGCTCCGGAAGAAATCTCCGTTTCATTTTTAATACGTTTGCTGGTTTGAATAACTGCATTGAACAGCCTTTCAAAAAAAGCATTGGCCAAATTAAACTTCTTTGAGAGTTTGAATCCTTTTTTTAACTGGCTGATGATTTCAAAATCGCCTAAAATTTGACTTTCTAAGCCTGTACCTACCCTAAACAAATGATGGATAGCATCATTATTTTTATAAATATAGGCTACTTGTTGAAATTCTTCAATGCTTCCGTTAGAGTTATCGCATAATAATTTTATCAGTTGAAAAGGATGTTGGCTAAAACCATAAATTTCGGTTCTATTACAGGTTGAAATGGCTGTAATTTCTTCAATACCTTCTGCTGATGCTTGTTGCAACACAGTTTGCACTGCTTCGTCGTCCAAGCTGAATTTACCCCTGATTTCTGCATTGGCCTTTTTATAACTCAGCCCGATACAGTAAAATGTATTGTGTTTAGAAATATGATATCGCTTCATAAACTTATTTAGAATCAACAACAAAATTATTACTAGTTTTTTAAAAAAAATAACGCTCAAAGGGTTATTTATGTCGCGCTACGTTTTTTTAGGTAATTTTAGGGCTTATAATTGTTAAAAAGCCTATTTTTGATGCATATACAGAAATTTTAATCATTTTATATCTCGAATGGCAAATTTATCAACATCAAAAAATATCGCTGTAGGGTCAATGGAAGAAACACAAATTGAAGATGGTTTTTTTGTCTTAAAATTTCAAAATGAAACCGATGAAGTACAGTGTATCATCAGAAAAATTGACAGCAGTTTCATTCAGTTTCACTATTGTATAAAAGGAGCTGCAAAATTTAATTTTAACAGCAGTAGTTATGCTTTTGATGTTGCTGAAGACTATTCATTATTACTATACAATCCGCAACGCGATTTACCCATAAATTTAGAGTTGCAGCCCAAATCATGGATGGTGTCGCTGCTAATCTCTATTCAAAAATTTCATTCGTTGTTTTCTAAGGAAGCCGAATTAATTCACTTTTTAAATGAAGAAAATAAGGATAAAAAATATTATGACAACAAGCCTATATCGCCGGCAAAGGCGGTAGTATTAAATCAGATAATGCACCAGAACTTGCACAGTTCTATTGAAAAATTGTACTTAACAGCTAAGAGTTATGAGTTGTTGAGTTTATATTTTAACCGGAGTAAAGAAACTGACATCGAACAATGTCCGTTTTTAGTTGACGAACAAAATGTACTAAAAATTAAAGAGGCCAAAGACATTATCATTGCGCGAATGGCCGAACCGCCCGGCTTACAAGAATTGGCCAATGAAGTGGGATTGACTTTAAAAAAG
This sequence comes from Flavobacteriia bacterium, assembly GCA_011330545.1. GTDB lineage: Bacteria > Bacteroidota > Bacteroidia > Flavobacteriales > Flavobacteriaceae > Aureibaculum. Next base: position 209 of record DRQI01000246.1, on the reverse strand, counting down.
CTAAAAGACGGGTTTAAACAAATTTACGGCGATTCTGTTTTTAGCTTCTTATTTGATTATAAAATGGAATATGCCCGTAAGTTACTTGAAACCAACTTATACAATATCAATGAAATAGCTTTAAAAGTAGGCTACAGTACCGCTAGCCATTTTATTGCCGCTTTTAAGAAAAAATACGGTACTACGCCTAAAAAATATATTCAATAAAT
>DRQI01000245.1 GCA_011330545.1 Flavobacteriia bacterium | reverse complement strand
TGCAGCACTCATAATCATTATTTTTCTACCTTCTTTATTGCGGACTTGCAACATGTTTCCGGCAAAACTATTGACTTGGGCTTCGGTAATGGCTATAATTTCTTTACCGTCTTGTTGTAGGTGTTTTATAACATTTTTTCGCTCTTTTTTATCGTCAATACTCTCCAAACAGATGACTGAAAATTCTTCTGCCAAACACATCATTACATTGGTGTGGTAAATGGCCAAACGCTCATTATTAACCGTTTGATAAGCCGTAAAAACTACCGGAGTATATTCAAAATCTTCGCAAAATTCAATCAAAAGCCCTTCGTCTGCCCTTGGTGACAAGGCACAGTAGGCTTTTCTGTGTTGCCTATCTAATAATAAACTACCGGTACCTTCTAAGAATACTTGTTCTTTTTCGGCAGCTGTATAGTCAATTATATTATTGATGACAAAGCCTTCGTTTTCTACCAAATCTAATATGTCTTCACGGCGTTCTAACCGCCTATTTTCGGCAAACATCGGATAAAGTACCACATCGCCGTTTTGATGAAAAGAAATCCAATTATTAGGAAAAATAGCATCGGGCGTGTCGGTATCGGGCGTATCTTGTGCAACAATAACTTTTATGCCTTTTGCCCGTAATTTAGTTACAAAAGCATCAAATTCTTTAACGGCCTGACTTTGTATTGTTTCAGGGGTGAGCCCTTCGAGTACTTTTTGATAATAGTTGTTTACGGCGGTCTGTTCATTTGCCCTAAAATGTATAGGGCGAATCATTAAAATAGTATCGGTAATTTGTTGCATTTCATCTGTTTATATTTTATTTATTTTTAATTGTCAGATGGAATTATTCACATCTAATTTATTTATTTTTCAATTGAGTTCATGAATCTTTGATTTCGCCAAGAATCATTTTGGTGGGTATCAACTTAATTGTTATGGCTCATTTCATATTCTTATTTCTCGTTTTCAAAATTACTATAAAATTGTGAATATTATTCATTTTATAACCTAGATTGGTAAATTTTACGGCCATTCGTTTTGATATCTGAATTGGCGGCGATATTCATTTTCAAAAAGAGTTTTCTTATGGTTTATGATAAGAACTGACGAATATTTGTTTTGCAATTTGTTGCCAAAAAAAACTTGATTCTTTTATAAAAAAGGGCGTACTTCGTTTACAATTAATTATCAATCACCAAAACGGGCTTAGAGGTTTATTTTACAGCTTATTAAAGGAATACCTAAAATATAAAATGCAAACATGGCAACAGATGGAACCAAAATAATTGATGGAGATACTGCTCACGATACTTATTGGGGAATAATGGACTTATTTGACAGTGGAGCTAATTTTGATTTGATTTTAGATGAATTTCCATTATATCAAAAGGAATATTTCGATGATTTTGATAATGAAATCTATGTTACAAGCTGCGGACTTGCTTATTGGGAAATCGGATTAATGAATTCTGAAAGGCTTGAATATATTAAAGAAATAATTAACCGAGAGGCTTGTATAAAAGAATGGTCTAATTATTCAGAAAAAGAAGCTAAATCAAGAAAAAACATACTCAAAAGATACCTAACTAAAATTGAAAAAAAGAATAAGAAAATTAGAAAACGTAAAAAATTCAGAAAAATCAGCAACTTTATTTTTACTGAAAATTCTGTTTTAACATTTAGGCTTTCAAGTGGCGAATATGCCGTAACTGCCTGTGTCAAGATTGACCAATATCGTGGAAGTTGTAATTATTGGCTTGTGCCAATTATGTATAAATCTTCAATGAAACCTACTTTATTGGAAATCAATAATTCTGAAATTCTCGGAAGAACAATTCAAAGTGGATTTAGTAGAGAGCTAACCCAGGCTTCTCAACCTGGAATTGAAAATATATGGAATTATGTAGGAGGAAGGCCAAATTTTCGTTTTGGTTTTGCCATACAGGCCATTGAACATAAAGACTTTTTAAATATAAAAAGACAATTTGAAAAGATTGGAGAACTCAATATTATTGAGGGGCTAAAAGAAATTGGCTCTTTGGAATATATAGACACCTATGATAGATATGATGGTATTTACTCAAATTTAGACAATACAATTAAAGCATTCGGCTACAAAAAATATCCGATTCAAATTGTTACTAAAGAATAAAAACTCACGATAAGGTTACTACATAAAAAACGAAGTGCTTAAAATGCACAACATCTTGTATTACTCCTGTTAAAACAATCCATATCCAATACTAAAACAACCTAAACTTTACATCATAATATTTATACCGGTTTTTTCTAAGTTGCCACTGTTCTTAATCTAGTTCAAGTAAATTTCCTAAACCAGTTTATTTTTAACCTTCTTACTACTTTCGACTTTTGTGGTATTATTCATTTAAAATAATTTCACAATGGAAAAAAAAGAAATCCCTTCCTATAAAGAAGGACTCAACGAATTACGAGAACAATTAAAAAACATGTTGCCATCTGAGGCCTTGGCCATTTTTGACAAGGATGCCAATCGTCTGGAAGCAACACACTCTTCAATTTTACAAGTGAGCATTGGCGATCAGGCTCCCAATTTTTCACTAGTAAATGCCCTTGGCACAATGGTTTCACTACAAGAGTTACTGCAAAAAGGGAAAGTAATATTGGTATTTTATCGAGGTACTTGGTGCCCTTATTGCAATTTACAATTACAGCAATATCAACAAATCTTGGGGCTTATCAAAGAAAAAGGTGCTAACCTTGTAGCTATCTCGCCGCAAACTCCTGATGCTTCTTTGAGTATCAAAGAAAAAAATGAGCTAACATTTGAGGTGTTAAGTGATAACGGAAATATCGTCGCCCGCCAATTTACCACGGTATTTAAAAATGGGGATGCCCCAATTGAGGCCATGACAAACCTCGGGTATGACTATGACAGTTTTTATGGGGATGACTCGCGCGAAATTCCCGTTCCGGCTGTTTTTATCATTGATACTGACGGAAAAATTGTTTTTGCCAAAGCCACCGGAGGCGATTACCGAAATAGAGTGGAACCCATTGAAATACTCGAAAACTTATGAAAATAGCATTTATAGGATTGGGCATTATGGGCAGCAGGATGGCTGCCCATCTGGCAAAAAAGAGTGTGACGCTACGTGTTTTTAACAGGACTAAAACTGATTTGACATTTATTAAAAACGAGAAAGTAACCATTGCAACTTCTGTACAAAATGCCGTTGAAGATGCTGATATTGTTTTTAGCATGTTATCAACTCCTGAAGCGGTAGAGGCTGTATTTTTTGGTAAAAAAAAGGCGCTGAGTACCATGAAAAAAAATGCCATTTGGGTAGATTGTTCTACAGTAAACCCTTCTTTTAGT
>DRQI01000244.1 GCA_011330545.1 Flavobacteriia bacterium | reverse complement strand
GAAGTTTCTTCCTCCTACAAATTCAACATAAATAGTTTTGAGCAACAATTCAACCTGAATTATACTTTTTTAGAAGACGATTATGGTACTGTTGATGTTTTTGCTTCGAGGTATTTAATCAATACTTCTATCAAACATCATTTTACGGCAACATTACAAAACCGGTTTTTTAAGTTTTTAGAACAGAGCATTGCCTATAAATTTGTAGAAAGGCCTGCCAATTCATATCATGTGGTGGATGCAAAAGTTACAGCAACCTTGAAATCGTTTCAACTATATGCATTGGCCGGCAATATTTTTAATACAGCCTATAGCGAAAAAGATTTTGTACCCATGCCCAAAGGGAATGTAGTTTTTGGGCTGTCGTATAAAATAAACTAAAATTTAGTTTTAGCAATTTTGTCGTGGTATTTATTGACCAATCCTAAAGCAGCAGAACCGTACCATAGGTGTAATTCCATAATTAAACTACCGGCTTTTACGGCAGGGTCGGTTTTTGTTAGCGCTTCGGCTTCTTCAATAGAAGCCACGTTAAAAATATAAATACCCCGCAAATCGCCGTTGTCTAAAAAAGGGCCGGCAAGAGCCAATTTACCTTCATTAGCCAAACGCTTGATATTTTGTAAATGGGCTTTTTGCAGTTTGGCAGCTGCTTCTTTGTTATCAGTTCTATGAGGGCCGGCTTTTAAAAATGCCATAACATAAGTGCGCATGCCATAGGTGTCAGCACCCAATTCTTTAGCCAATACTTCATCAAAATCAGCAGTAGTTTGTGTTTGAGTATAACCGGTAACCGCAATGCCAATAAACGTAAGTAAAAATAATAGATTTTTCATCGGTCGGTAGTTTAGAATATATACAAAGATATCATTTTTAAGATGTTATTGATATCTTTGTAAGAAATAGGTAAGATACCGACTACACTAAAAAGAGTTACCATGAAAGGATTAACAGCACTATTATTCATCACATTTTTTTCGATACTTTCGTTTTCACAAATAGATAACGAACATTTAAAAGTTGGCGAAAAAGCGCCGGTAATTAATGGAGTAGATCAATACGATAAAAAAATAAACTCATCAGAAATTTTAAAAAATAAAAAAATACTACTAGTATTTTACAGAGGCAATTGGTGCCCGTATTGTAGAAAACATTTAAAATCGTTGCAAGAAAATTTGAATGATTTGACTAAAAAAGGAGTCTACGTGATAGTGGTAACACCCGAGAAAGAGGAGAAAACATTAGAAACTACCGAGAAGTTGAAAACTACCTTTTCAATTATACATGATGTCGATAATATAATTATGAACAATTATAAGGTTGCCTATGAAGTTACCGACAAAAACGTAACCAGTTATTTTGGGTTTACCAAACGTAAAATAGCCGAATATAATGCAGAAAACAATACGACTTTACCCGTACCGGCTACCTATTTAATTGATAAGGATGGTAAAATATCGTATGTTCACTATGATACAGACCCTCATAAACGCTCTGATATTAAGGAGATTATTAAAAAATTATAAGTTTCTTTAACGGTTTTGTAATACATCGAAATTTTTAGCGACTATATCAAAGCAATTGCTTAGTTTTGAAAACGAATTTAAAGTATGCCCAGAAAGAAATCATATTCAGAAGATGAAGTTATAGAAAAAGCAATGTATACCTTTTGGAAAAATGGGTACAAAGCTACTTCAGTGCGTATGCTTGAAAAAGAGATGGGAATCAATCAGTTTTCTATTTACGCGAGCTTTAAGGATAAGGATGGCGTTTTTTTAAAAAGTTTACAATTTTATAAAAAAAAATTATACCATGCTATGTTGGAAGATTTAAACAATTCTGAAAACGGCGTTGAAAGTATTAAAAAATATTTTTATGATTTTTTAGAATACTCAAAAGAAAACGGAACCTATAAAGGTTGCCTGCTAACGAATTCAGTCAATGAAATAGAAGGCAACGAAATTTTTATTGCTGAGATTGCCCAATTTGCAACAAGAATCAGAAATATATTTAAGAAAATATTGGCTACAGACAAAAACAAAAATGAGCAACTGATAGAGAAACAAGCAAACTATTTAATTGTTGCTTTACAAGGGGTGTCTGTAGCATCAAGAATGTTAGGAAAAGAACAATTGAATGATTTTATAGAAGAGGTATTTGTAAACCTGTAATATTTTTTTAATTCAATACTAAGCAATTGCTTAGATAAATAGGTAACACTAAAACAGTCATATTATGAAACTCAAATCTTTTTTCCTTGTCAATGCCCTTATGTTTATTCCGTTCGGAACCGGAATGTTGCTCATGCCTTTGTTTATTTTTAAAATGTTAGATGTAAATTTAGATGCAGACGGCTTATTGATGGCGAGTACCGTTGGTTCTCTGTTGTTGTCATTTGGTGTTTTAAGTTATTTTAGTCGTAATCTCGACATATACTCAGCAGGCGTGAAAGCAATACTAATAGCTAACTTACTATTCCATATAATTGATTGCTTTTTAACATTTAAGGGAGCCTATACCGGCGTGATGAATTCATTTGGCTACCTATTTTCAACCTTACATTTCTTATTTGCCTTAGGGTTCGCGTACTATTTAAGTATTCATATAAAATCAAAATAACAATAAGTTTAACAATCATTTAATTTAATATATTATTACTATGAACACATTAAAATCCTTGTCTTTAGAGGCAAAAACAATTGAAAATGCCAACCCGATTTCGAGTGAAATCATGCAAAACACTAAAAATAAATTAGGGATGGTGCCGAATATGTACAATTTAATGGCAAATAACCCGGCCTTATTAGATGCGTATAGCGCTGCTTATAATACCTTTAGGGAAAATTCGGGTTTTACGCCTCCTGAGCAAGAAGTGGTATTTTTATCGGTGGCTTTTGAGAATAATTGCGAATATTGCATGGCAGCACACAGTTTTGTAGGTGATAAAATGACCAATGTGCCAACTGAGGTAACCGATGCCATTAGAAATAATACCGAAGTACCTGATGCTAAACTTAAAGCGTTGAGCTTATTTACCAGGGCAATGACCGCAAAACGGGGAAATCCTTCTCAAGAAGATATCAATCACTTTCTAGCGGCCGGATATACCGAAAATAATATTTTAGGCGTCATTGCCGGAATAGGGGTAAAAACCATGAGCAACTACTTTAACCATGTTTTTAATACACCTGTTGACGATGCTTTTAAAGGAAGGGCTTGGGTAAAACCTCAATAAAAATTACCTGTATTTTTAAAGAATAGAAGTGTAACAGCTTCTATTCTTTTTTATGTGCCAAACAAGCCTTTACAAAAGCTACAAACAAAGGATGCGGATTCAGTACCGTACTCTTATATTCAGGATGGTATTGTACTCCTACAAACCAAGGATGATCGGGTAACTCAATAATTTCTACTAAATTTGTTTGAGGATTCACACCTGTTGCTACCAATCCGGCCGCCGTAAATTGTTGTAAATACTCATTGTTGAACTCATAGCGGTGCCTGTGCCGCTCGCTGATCAATGTTTCTTTGTAGGCATCAAATACATGGGAGTTTTTTTCTAAGGTACAATCCCACGCACCCAACCGCATTGTACCGCCTTTATTAGTGATGTTTTTTTGTGCTTCCATTAAACTGATGACAGGAAATGGAGTTTCACTATTCATTTCGGTAGAATTTGCATTTTCTAGGCCCAGCACATTTCTGGCAAATTCAATTACAGCCATTTGCATACCGAGGCAAATTCCTAAAAACGGAATATTGTGTTCGCGGGTATATCTAACAGCTTCAATTTTTCCCTCAATACCGCGTTCGCCAAAACCGGGGGCTACCAATACCCCGTGTAAGCCTTTTAATTTTTCAGGAACATTTTTTTCTGTAAGGCCTTCTGAGTGTATCCATCTGATTTTTACGTTCACTTCATTGGCGGCACCGGCATGTATAAAGGATTCAGAAATTGATTTATATGCATCGTGTAATTCTACGTACTTTCCTATCAATCCGATTTCTACCGTATGTTTCGGATTTTTATGGTGTTGTAAAAATTGATTCCAAGCATTCAATGAAGGTTTTGTATCGGTAGAAAGGTTTAATTTTTTTAAAATAACACTATCCAATCCTTCCTTAAACATTAAATTCGGAACATTATAAATAGTATCGGCATCAATAGATTCGATAACATCTTCTTTCTGTACATTGCAAAAAAGTGCTAATTTTCTTCTGATGCTATCGGTTAAGTGGCGTTCTGTCCTACAGACTAACACATCAGGATTGATACCGCTTTGCATTAACATTTTAACAGAGTGCTGTGTGGGTTTTGTCTTTAGTTCTCCGGCGGCAGCCAAATAGGGTACCAACGTCAAATGAATTACTATGGCATTGTTTTCGCCTAATTGCCATTTTAGTTGCCGTACGGTTTCTATATAAGGCAATGATTCAATATCACCGACGGTTCCGCCAATTTCGGTAATTACAATGTCAAAATCGCCGGTATTGCCCAAAATTTGAATCCGGTGTTTAATTTCATCGGTAATATGTGGTATCACTTGTACGGTTTTGCCCAAAAAATCACCCCTGCGCTCTTTATTAATAACAGCTTGATAAATTCTGCCGGTTGTTACATTATTGGCCTGTGAGGTAGGAATATTTAAAAAACGTTCGTAATGGCCGAGATCTAAATCGGTTTCAGCACCATCATTCGTAACGTAACACTCACCGTGCTCGTAAGGGTTCAATGTTCCCGGATCAATATTGATATACGGGTCCAATTTTTGAATAGTTACAGAATAGCCCCTTTCTTGCAATAATTTTGCTAAAGACGCGGCTATAATACCTTTACCGAGTGAAGAAGTAACGCCTCCGGTAACGAAAACGTATTTAGTATTTTTCATGTACTAGTTGGTTTTGCCAAAAGTACAAACTCTAAATGTTTTAACAAATGAAAAAATGAAAAATACTTATTGTTTTAGAAACGATAATTTGGCTAGCGTTTGAACCGTACTATTAACTCCCTGAATTACAACATCTTGTTGTAATTCTAGTTCGAATTTCAAACTAGTATCTGTCAACTCTGTAATATTTACCGTTTGTGTTTCGTTGTTTTGGCTTAAGGTAATAACACCTTGGTCTACTTGCCAAGTACCTTGACTTAAAACATCATCGATAACGATGGGAACCTCTCTCGTAGTTGCCTGGCCTACTAAGGTAATGGTAATAACACTGGTAAATGTACCCGAACTTGAAAAATTATTCGGATTTTGTGAAAATGTCACTTGAGCATCAATATTTTTACCAAAAGAAGTGTAATTGGCATTTACAGGTACGCCTTGCACATTTGTGGTTACCGTACCGTCTTGCGTAATTTCTGTCAAAGACCACGTTCCGACAAGGTCATTTTCTTGGGCATTGGTATCAATTGGGGTACTTTCTGTATTGTCACAAGAAAAAATAACGAGTACAATACATATAGTAATTATAGCTTTTAATGTTTTCATTTTGTTTTTGTTAGATTATAGGTACTAAACGTAAAAAAAAGCATTTTATTTAGAAAAGCGATTTTTCTTTAAAATTCTTTTACACGGCCTACGAGCCCTGATTGCAGCTCAACTTTTATACCATGAGGATGGCGTTTAGAGTTGGTAAGGATTCTCTTTACGGTTCCCTCGGTTAATTTGTCACTGCGTTGGTCTTTTTTGAGTACAATTTTTACAAATTGGCCAATTGTAATATCACTTCTATTTCGGCCATCCAAAGTTTCTGATTTCATAAGTGTCTTTTTTTATGGGTACAGGTTTAAAATATCAAAACTTCAGTGTATTTACTATTAGTATTCTTCTTTAAAAATTAGAATCGCACCTTCGCAATTGGAATTGGGCAAAAGCCCTAATGATAATTGCGAAGGTATGATTATTTTATTCTAAACAAAGACAATAGCAATGGTTAAAATACAGGTTTTCTATTCGCTTCTACAAAAGAAGTATCATATCCGGCAAATTTTTTCATGTATTGCTCAATACTTGTTCCGTAAGCATCACTAAAGTTGATATTGCCGTTACTGCGCAAATATTTTTTAACACTTCCTGCTCCTGCTAAGTGTGCAGCAGCCAAAATACCCGATTCAGTAATTCTAATGCCATTGATTTTTTTTCCTACGCTGCGTTTAATGTCTCGTTTTAAGATCCATTTATTTACAGAACACAGGGCTAAGAACGCATCCTCTTGCAAGGAAGGGTCTTTTAAAAAGTCAATAGTATTGTAAATTTTAAATCTTTTTAAGGTAGATTTCCCAAATTGATACTTTCCTAAATAACCTAAGGTATTGATTCTATTATAGTTACCTTGAGATTCTTTAAAAGCTAGGGCTTCTTTAAATCCTACATACGATTTTCCTACATAAGGAAAGTTGTATGTTGTAAGCGTTTCTTTTTCTAGGGGTACCGTGGCAATAGCATTGACACTAGGTACGTTATACTTAACAGTATATTTATTCCAACTAGAAAAACTGGTAGTTATAGTATACAGTACCATAACTATGACAGATAGTTTAAGTAGTTTCTTTTTCACTTTTGATAGTCTTTAAAGCACATTAGATGTGTTTAAATTTAGCGTGCAAATATACAACTCTTTTTATAAATAGCACACTTTTTAATAAAAAATTAACTAACTGTAATTCAGCAATTTAAAAATATAATAGGTGAAATTTGCTTGTACCTTTCGAAGTAATTTCGAAAGTTGGCGCCGGAATCTTGATAAAATTGATTGTAGAAAATACTGTTTTCAGCAGTTTAGAACGCGTTTTTATTTTGGTAAGGTCAATATCAAGGCTCACATAATATTGCCTGAATCTTTTTCGTTCGGGCAAGAAAATAGTGTTGATAAAAATATCTTCATCGGCAGAAATCATTCCTTCTGCCCCGTAGCCAAAAGCGATATTTAACCATTTAGGTATTTTACTTGTTTTATTAAATGACCATAAATTAGCTGATAGCCAATACGTTTGCCCATTGTAATCTTTTATGGTTTGTTCTAAGAAATTTTCGCCCAGTAAATCAGGCCTTCTATTAGGGTAGGGCGTTGTATGAAACGAATATTTTAATTGTATACGCTGTTCGTCCCATAATAACTCTTGCCCGATGAGCAAACCCGTACCGGTGGCATTGGCTGCGATATCGCCCACAGAAAAGCCCCATCGTTCAGAAAAACCATCCAATACTTCAACGGCACTTAAAAAGGCAAAGCCTAAAGTAGCTCCGTAAATGAGTTGATTTTTTTTACTTTCGCCTGCCCAATCGAGTACACTCATTCCCATTTTGCCTATATAATACGAACTTATTACATGGCCCGCTTTGTCCATTTGCAGCCACTCACTATTGTCATTGACCGTATGAAATGATGATCGTTTAAAATCGGCGTACCACAATTGGTTCAACCCTATTAGCGTAATTGTTGCGGCAGCAGCTTCTGTGATATAGACGGCTTTTCTGCGCTGTTTGTTTAAGGTGTCTGATTGTTGCCAAAAAGAACCTGTTTGTTGTGCCGCCAACTGAAAAGTACAAGCAATCAAGAGTGTACTAAGTACTATTTTTTTTATTGAAGGCAGTATCTTCTTCATAAACTTACCTGTTAATACCTTGTTTGCTTAACCATTTTTGATATTTGATGGCATTTTGATTGTGTTGTGCCAAGGTTCTGGCAAATTCGTGCGAACCGATATTGGTAACACTGGCACACATATAATAGTATTCGTGGTTTTTAGGGTTCAATACGGCATCGATAGATGAAATATCGGGCATGGCTATTAATGATGGCGGTAACCCTGTGTTTTGATAAGTGTTGTAGGGCGAATCTATTTTTAAATCATTATCCAATACCCTTTTTACTTCATAATCTTGTCCGTGTTTCTGTTTTAAAATATAGATAATGGTAGGATCGGCTTGTAAGGCCCAATGGTCTCTGAGCCTGTTTAAGTATAATCCGGCAACGAGAGGGCGTTCACTTACCTTGGCGGTTTCTTTTTGTACGATAGATGCCAGTGTCATCACCTCATTTTTTGAGAGTTGTAATGCTGTTGCTTTTTGTTGGCGAGAGGTATTCCAAAAGCGATGGTATTCTTTTAACATCCGGTCTCTGAATTGCTCGGCAGAGGTTGTCCAATAAAATTCGTAAGAATTCGGAATAAACATACCTAAGACATTGGCTTTGGTAAAGTTATTTTTTTTGAGAAAACCGGTATCTAAAACGGCTTCTACTATTTCGGTAGAATCGGCACTGATTTGTTCGGCAATCCTACCCGCCAGTTTTTCTAACGTATCTTGATTGTTAAAGGTCACCTTTACGGGAGTTTGCCTGCCACTGCGCAGTAAATTTATCAGTTCATTATTGTTCATCCCTTTGGTGATGGTATATTTTCCGGGTTTTATCATAGTGGGATATTTCTTCTGTTGTGCCACCCAATCGAAACCATTTTTATTTTTGATATGGGGCTCAATAAGTTGGGTTACTTCTTCAAAAGTGGCATTTCTAGGAATAAAAATATCGGTATTTTCAATCACACTAGGAGCGTATATTTTGGCGTAATAGCTATATCCGATAACACCTCCTATGATGGCGGCGGCACTTAGTATTATCAATATAATTTTTTTCATTGTACGTATAATAACTCTTTAATCCTCCTTCGCGTTCCGCTTCGGCGGACGAGAAGATGTGGTTTAATTCCCCGACCCTTGGGTCGGAATTCATGATGTTTGCGTAGCAAACTCCGTTTAATACCTCGTATGATTGCATCGAGGTAGTTTATTTATAAGCCTATATGCCAAAAGTAGTGGCTTAAATTTCAAAACACAAATAACAAATAATCATCAAATCTCAAAAATACGGTTTTTTAAGGGTAAAACTACATTTTAAAAGTGGATGAAAAACGTTACTCATACATTCAGTTTTTTGCAATTTCTATTTTTACCCACTAAAATGAGCATAGCACATTTATAACTAAATATTTTTACGATACGTGCATCTCTTCTTTTTTATTTCAGGATTAAAAGTTTTCCAAATCTGATGAATGGCCGTATTATCTTCCAGTTCGGGTGTCCTGATGCACTGCTGAATTCCTTTTTTAGTAAATACCTCATAATATTGGTCAAAGATAATGGCGTGTACCCCTTTGTTTTGATAGTCAGGATGCACTCCGATAAGGTAAAAAATAACGTCTTTACTGTGCTTTTTTGCTTTTAACAGGTGAAAAATCCCAAACGGAAAAAGTCTGCCGTTGGCTTTTTGCAAGGCCTCCGAAAAGGAAGGCATTACGATGGCAAAAGCCACCAGATTATCATCTTTATCGGTTACAAATTGGATGTACTCGGGATTTATAAAACCGATATACTTCTTTTTAAAATAGGCTTTTTGGGCTTCAGAAACGGGTACAAAAGAAGACAGTTTGGCATACGATTCATTAAACAGGTCAAACATCCTGTCAACATAGGGCATAATCTCTTTTGTGGTTGTAAAATTTAATGCCTTGAGTTGATAGCGCTTTTTAATAATTTGTACTACTTTTTTAAAAAATTCGGGCTTTACATTTTTAAACGGAAAGCGAAATTCTAAATATCCTTTTTCTTTTACAAAGCCTAATTGTTCTAAATGTTCTTTGTAATACGGGTGGTTATACCATGTAATCATAGTACCTAACTCGTCAAACCCTTCTGTTAAAACCCCTACTTTATCTAAGTTTGTAAACCCTACCGGGCCTTCAATATATTCTAATTGATGTTGTTTGCCAATTTCATAAACTTTATTTAGCAAGGCGTTACTTACGGCAATATCGTCAATAACATCAAACCAGCCGAAACGCATTTTTTTCAACCCTTGTTGTTTTATTTCCGTCCAATTGATAATGGCAACAACCCTACCGACAATTTCATCATTTTTATAGGCTATAAAAAATCGGGCTTCGGCATTGTTAAAAGCGGGGTTTTTAGAAGTATCAAATCCTGCCAATTCATCTTTTATAATGGGCGGTACCCAATATGGGTTGCCCTTGTATAAACCAAATGGGAACTTTACAAATTGCTTGAGGCCGCGTTTTGTAAAAACCTCTTTAATTGTTATCATCTACCGTATTGTCTTTTGGCGGTTCATAGTTTTTATTATAATCTTTTGCCTTTTTCTTTTTCTTCTTTTTGTCTTGTTTGACTTTTTTTCTAGCTGCTTTTTCTGCTCTTTTTTGTTTTTTGCTTTTCTTGGGTTTTAGCTCTTTTATTTTGCGTTTTTTAGCTTTTACCTTTTTTACTTTTCGTAGTTTTTTATCCTTCTTTTTGCCAAATAACCTCGAAAAGAAATTCCCTTTTTTCTCTGTTTTAGTAACATTACCTTCAGAATCTACTATTTTATAAGCATCTTGATGTTTATCCATAATTCTCCAGGCAAAGCCGGCACTAAACAAAAATGTAGAGCCGTCTCGGTCTTTTATAGTTCTTATCGAAGCATCAACTTGCATGTCTTTTGACAGTAAATAAGCCATCCCGCCGCCAAATTGAAAATCGTTCGGAATGTTATCGTCTTTAAAAATGCCTTGATGCTCAATAAACGCTGATAACTTTTCATTAACCGTATAAGTACCTGTTAAAATATATGAATTTTCTTGTTGCCCCGAGCCGATTCGGTCAGCAATTAAATTCATTAAGAAAATAAACCTATCCGTAAAATCATTCTGAGTGTACAAGGCAATTCTGGGGCTAAAAGAATCTTCTACCAATTGTGGGGAATTACCGCCGATAAAGTGCTTGGTAATCGGTAGGTTGGCACCGGCATAAACACCCACTGAAGGAATGAGCCGCTTCCAGTCGTATTTCATCTTCTTTTTCCAACTGCGTATTTCTTTCGATTTATCTTTGTATGTTGGCATGTATACCAAATATTTGGCGCCTATGGTTAATCGCGACAGTCCGGTTCGGGTAACATTCGGATTGAGCAACGGGTTGGCAAACGTTACCTTGTCATGTTGAAAAGCCAGATTTAAATCGAATTCCAATTTTTCAAAAAACCGCCCGTAACGCAACATAATATCAGTGCCGAACGATTTAAATTTAAAAGCTTTGTCATTTTGATTTTCGTAAAACAAACCACTCTCTACTTGCAAAACATTGGTGCCTATACTATAAGGGCTGTCTGTAAAACCCGGCCTTCTCGAATTGATAAGTTCGGTATATTGCGCCGTACCCACTTGAAAACAGCTGATAAATAGTAAAAACAATCCGATTTTTCGCATAACTGATTTTATAATTTTACAAATTAAACATTTTTATCTATAACTAAACGCGTTAGTTGCGTTCAAATTGTTATTTTTGAAGGCAACATTAAAATTTATTTTAAACCATTATAGTTTTATGCAACTAGCATATATATCAGGTTTTCTTAGAACCATACTTATTCTGGTGTTGATTTACTACGCTGTTAAAATTATTGGAAAGTATGTGTTTCCGGTAATTTTAAAGAATATGATGCGTAATGTAGAAAAAAAATTCAATCAACAGCAGCAAGAAAATGTTTCAAGAGAACAATCCGTAAAAGAGGGGGAAACGATTATTGATAAAACTCCGGGACAAACTAAAAAAAGCAGCGATGATGTAGGTGAATATGTTGATTATGAAGAAGTTGAATAAATTTTTAGCATGAGGTACCTGTGATTGATTGTAATTATATTGCCTTATAAGCTATAGAGATATTTGCGTTATCTGTCAGAAAATAATAGAAATACTTAAATGAAAAATAATAAATTTATCCCTTTTGTAATAGCCATTGTAGTATTTGTTATCGTGTCATTGGCCTATTTTTCTCCCGTGCTGGAAGGGAAAAAATTATTTCAAAGTGATATTGCCCAGTTTCGGGGTGTCTCAAAAGAAATTGTTGATTTTCGTAAAGAACACCATCAAGAACCATATTGGACAAACAGGGCTTTCGGAGGAATGCCCGCTTATAATGTCAGTGCTTACTATCCGAACAATTACATCCAAAAAATTGATAAATTACTGCGTTTTTTACCACGCCCTGCCGATTACTTATTCTTGTATTTTATTGGTTTTTTTATTCTCTTGTATGTGTTAAACGTTGAGTGGAAATTAGCCATCGTAGGAGCCTTGGCTTTTGGCTTTTCTACCTATTTTATCATCATTTTTGGTGCCGGCCACAATGCAAAAGCCCATGCCATTGCGTATATGCCCGTTGTATTGGCAGGAATTTTATCGGTATTTAAACGAAATTACCTGTTAGGATTTATACTGACAGCTCTAGGTATGGCTTTTGAAATAAATGCCAGCCATCCGCAAATGACCTATTACTTATTGTTTATGGTACTCATTTTAGGGGTGGTATATTTAATTGATGCTGTAAAAGAAAAAACCATTGTTGACTTTTTTAAAGGTGCCGGGGTATTGCTCGTTGCGGTACTATTGGCAGTAGGGATGAATGCCACTAGCTTAATGGCCACCCAAGAATATGCCAAAAACAGTACACGGAGTAAAAGTGAATTGACCATTACGCCCGACGGAAATCCCAAACAGGAAAGTACTTCAGGCCTGTCAAAAGATTATATTACCCAATATAGTTACGGAAAATTAGAGACTTTTAATTTGTTGATACCCAGATTTTATGGTGGTGGGAGCAGAGAGAATTTAGGGAAGGATGCTAAAACATATCATTTTTTAAAAGATAAAATCGGAAGAAAGCAAGCTAGGGAATTTTCGAAAAACGTACCCACCTATTGGGGCCTGCAACCTTTTGTAGAAGCTCCGGCATACGTGGGTGCCATCATACTATTTTTGTTTGTATTAGGAATCTTTTTAGTAAAAGGAAAACTCAAAAAATGGCTAGTGGCAACTACCATTTTTGCCATTTTATTGAGTTGGGGAAAAAACCTTTCATGGCTAACTGATTTTTTTATAGACTACGTGCCGTTGTACGATAAGTTCAGGGCCGTATCGTCATTACAAGTCATTGCCGAATTGGCAATACCCCTATTAGCACTATTGGCATTGAATGAATGGCTAAACGGAAAAATTGACAAAAAAGAAAAAGAAAAATACCTCAAGTATAGCTTGTATATCGTTGGGGGTGTTGCCCTGCTGTTTACACTTTTTGGTACTAGCTTGTTTAGCTTTGAAAGCCCTGCAAGAGATGCTAATTTAGAACAACAAATTACAGGGATTACAAATGCCATTGTCGCCGATAGAAAAGCCATTTTCTTTAAAGACAGTATACGGTCGCTGCTATTTATTGTACTGTCGGCAGGATTGTTATGGGCGTATGTAAAAGAAAAAGTCAATAAAAATATTGTAACTATTGCTTTTGCCGTACTGATTGTATTCGATTTGGCCGGCGTAGACAAACGCTATGTGAATGCCGATGACTTTGTAACAAAAAAGCGTGAAGAGAAACCCTTTCAAGCATCGGCCATTGACAAAGAGATTTTAAAAGACACATCGTATTTTAGGGTAGTTAATTTCTTGGTAGACCCGATGAATGACGGAAGCACTTCGTATTTTCACAATTCTATCGGTGGCTATCACGCTGCAAAACCAAGGCGTTATCAAGAATTGTTTGATTATCAAATTGTTAAAAATAATATCGAAGTATTGAATATGCTCAATACAAAATATATTATTTTTCCCGATAGGCAAGGCAATGCACGCTTGCAACAAAATTTTGATGCCAATGGCAATGCATGGTTTGTCAATACTGTTGAATTTGTCAATACGGCCGATGAAGAAATAAAAGCCCTAGACAGCTTACATACTAAAGAAAAAGCCATAGTCAATAGCCAATTTAAAGAGTTATTGCCAACAACTACTTTTGAAAAAGACAGTTTGGCAAGCATCCAACTAATTTCATACCAACCCAATGAAATGAAATATAAAAGCCATACCGCTAAAAAACAATTGGCCGTATTTTCTGAGATGTATTATAAAAACGGATGGAAGGCCTATATTGATGGCAAGCCCACACCGCATTTTAGGGTAAATTATGTGTTGCGAGCCATGATAGTACCTGCGGGAAAACACGAAATTGTTTTTAAATTTGAACCCGCCATCATCCAACGAGGAAATATCATTACCCTTACCTCCTACGGATTAGTACTGTTGATTTTAATAGGATGGATTTTTTACACGAAAAAAGCGAAAGAGTAAGTATGGCAATCATAAAATATATAAAGAAAAAATTGGGGAGCGAAAAAAAGTTCTTACCGGAAAGAATAGAAGTTGACCCTTCAAATACATTTAATAGTGAAGAGCTAAAAGTAATTAACCTATTAAATTATACTAAAAAGAGCGGAGCTACTTACTCGGGCGAATTGTATAATTCAGGTTACCACACCCTGCAACTAGGTGATAAAACCTTAGTTGGGCAACGCAATCCTTCAGAGAGGTTTAAAAATATACCCTATGATTTTACCGGTAAAACAGTATTGGATATTGGGAGTAACCAAGGCGGAATGTTACATGCCTGTGCCGATAGAATCAAACAAGGTATCGGAATTGATTACGACAGTAAAATGGTAAATGTTGCCAATAAAATAAAATCGTTTTCAAAGAATCAACACTTACAATTTTATGTTTTTGACCTCGAAAAAGAAAACCTGTCATATATCAAAGACTTACTTCCGGGCAATGGCGTTGATATTTCTTTTTTGCTGTCAGTTTGTATGTGGCTTAAAAACTGGAAAGAGGTTATCGATTTTGTCAAAAGTATCAGTACACACCTGTTATTTGAATCAAACGGAAGTGTTGCGCAACAAGAAGAACAGATAGATTACCTCAAAAGCAATTATAAAGAAGTACACCTTATAAATGAAGTTTCTGATGATGACCCGCTTCAAAAAAACAGAAAGTTATTACTGTGCAGTAACTAATTGAAAAATGGAAAAAAAGCTATTTTATTTTCCAAAGCAACAAAGTTTATGCTTACTGTATTCTGATGTTAACATATTAAAAAACAGGTTGTTTAATGCGTTGAGTATACAGGTTTCGCCAAAAAATTCGTTGGCGTTTAGAATGAGAAAAACCCGGATAGGCCATTTTTTATTTACTCTATTTTTTAAAAAGAAACAGTTGATTTTGCAACTGCCAAATGATGCCATTAAAATGGGATATATCAACAATCAAAAAAAAGTGATTTTTGAATTTGATAAGGATAATAAGCCTGTTTATGTTTATAAAGAAACCGGGCAGCACCAATGGAAAAGAGAAAATTTTATAGGATATACGTTGATAGAAGCATATTCAAAACAAGAATATTTTAAGAAGATAGTATGTATCGAAAAAGCTTTGGAAAAACGATGGAAAGAGATTCCAAAAACCGGATTACACGGAGATTTTACACATTTGAATATATTAATTGACACTGCTGAAAAATTAGTTTTTATTGACGAAAAACGGCATGAAAATTCACTTTTATTCGACCATTTTTATTTTTACAGCTATTATGTGCAATGTTTAGAAAAGTGTGTAACCATTGATAAAAACGAAGTAGAAGCGATTAAAAAAAGCCTGCAACAACTTATAAAAAAAATATGTAAAACAGATACTAAAAAACAATTACTAACATATTTGAATGCCATTACTACCGATAAGGCTTATGGATTGCAACCCGAGGCAAAACAGCAACGGCTGCAAGATTTTAAGGATTTTATGGGCTATCAATAAAGTTACTGTCAGATGTTAAAAAAAGAACAATTAATCTATATATATCCAAACAGTTCAACATTTATTGAAGGTGATATTGCCTTTTTGTCAAAAAAATATACGGTCATTAGAAATACTTATACATGGTACCGTAAATACCTACTGCCTTTTTTTTTAATCCACCAATTTTGTTGGCTGCTTTTAAAAATGGCACGTACAAAAGCCGTTATTGTATCTTTTGGCGGCTATTGGTCTTTACTGCCTGCACTTTTAGGGAAACTATTCAAAACCCCGGTATTTATTATCTTAAACGGAACCGATTGTGTTTCGTTTCCTAACTACCACTACGGCAGCTTACGAAAACCTATTCTTCGAACTTTTATTTATTATTCCTATAAATATGCTACAGAATTATTACCGGTTAGCGAGGCATTAGTAGAAACGGTATATATGTATGACAGTAGTTGTATCCATAAAAAACAAGGATTTCGCTATTTCTTTCCGAAGTTAAAAACACCGTATACTGTCATCCCCAATGGGTTTCATATTGATTTTTGGAAAAATACGCATAAAAAAAGAGAGGCTAACTCGTTTATAACAGTGGCTTCAATTTCTAATACCACAGCTTTTAGGTTAAAAGGAATCGATACGTTTATACAGATGGCTCGGCATTTTAAAACCTGTACATTTACATTGGTAGGCCTTTCAGAAGAAATGCAACAAAAGATGCAAAAAATGCCCGATAACCTAAAGTGCTACCCTTATTTAGCTCCCGAGAAATTAAGAGAGGCCTATCAAAAAAATGAGTTTTATGTACAGTTATCTATCAATGAAGGTTTTGGATGTGCATTGAGTGAAGCTATGTTGTGCGGTTGCATTCCGATAGTTAGCAATGTGGGGATACTTTCTGAAATGATTGGCGACTCAGGTGTTGTTATTGATAAAAACGATGCTAAAATAATACTCGAAACCGTAGAAAAAATAGTACTTTTAACAGCAGAGGAAAAAGAAAAGCTACGTATTTTAGCGAGTAAAAGAATAGCAGAAAATTATCCTCTTCGCTTACGGGAAAAGCAATTACTAAAAATTATAGAAAACCATTCTTGAAAGTTCTAATCATTACATATTATTGGCCACCTGCAGGAGGTTCAGGCGTACAACGATGGCTGAAATTCGTAAAATATTTACCGCAATATGGTATTAGCCCTGTAGTCTATACGGTAGAGAACCCTAAATATGCCATTCTCGATGAGACCTTACAAAAAGAAATCGCTGATACCGTAGAAATACTAAAACAACCTATCAAAGAACCCAATAACCTGTTATTAATTTTTTCAAAAAAAAACACAAAAACCAGTGCGGGCTTTTTAGCTACTAATCCTTCGTTTTTCGGTAAGGTAGCACACTATATCAGAGCCAATTATTTTATACCCGATGCCCGGAAATTTTGGGTAAAACCTTCGGTTGTATTTTTAACTAACTACCTTTCAAATCACCATATAGATGCTGTAATTACAACAGGGCCGCCACACAGTTTACATTTGATAGGCTTACAATTGCAACAAAAGTTAGGTGTGCGGTGGATAGCCGATTTTCGTGACCCGTGGACTGCCATTGATTATTTTCATCAATTGCCACTGACCAAAAAATCTATTCAGAAACACCAACAGTTAGAAAGCGAAGTAGTCAGCAAAGCCGATGGCATAGTGGTGGTTAGCAACACGATGAAAGAAAATTATGAAAAGTACAATAAAAATATTGAGGTAATTACCAATGGTTTTGATACAGAACCACAAATTTCTGAGGTGCAACTCGACACTAAATTTACGTTGGTGCACGTCGGTTTGATGAACGCCGATAGAAACCCGAAAATACTTTGGAAAGTATTGGCGGCACTCATTGGAGAAAATAGCGACTTTGCCCGTGATTTTCAATTGAAATTAATTGGCAAGGTGGCTGCTGAGGTAGCAACTGATATTCGTAAATACCATTTAATGCCTCATGTAAAATTTATAGATTATGTTCCGCATAATGAGGTTGTTGAATATCAAAAGAAAGCACAAGTTTTATTGTTGGCAGTCAATAAGGTACCCAATGCCAAAGGGATTGTCACCGGAAAAGTATTTGAATACCTGCAAGCCCAACGGCCAATGTTGGCCATCGCACCCGAAGATGGCGATTTGGCCGAAATTATCAGTACTACAAATTCTGGCACCGTAGTAGATTTTGATGATGCCGTACAATTGAGAAATGTAATAGAAAACTATTACGAAGCCTATAAAAATCATAATTTAGCAGTCCGGTCAAAAAATTGTGAGCAATACCATCGCAAAAACCTGACAAAACAATTGGCAATGCTATTGCAAAAACAACATTAATTTGATGTATGTGTATTCTTAAAAAAAGAAAATGGCTTGTGTTCTTTGTGTAAATATCTGTATATCTTTTGGTTATACAAATAACTGCGGTTTTAAATTAGAGCTGGAGAAAAATAATGAAATGAGTATGTCGCATTTTGACACTCAGGGAATGGCCAATAGTGCCGCATTCTATATGTCACCTATAATAAATATGAATTTAGACAGATGAAAAAAATAGTTACCATATTAGGAGCCCGGCCACAATTTGTAAAGGCT
>DRQI01000243.1 GCA_011330545.1 Flavobacteriia bacterium | reverse complement strand
TCGGTCAAACCGATAGAAACAGTAGTTTTTCCTTCACCGGCAGGCGTAGGCGTCAACGCAGTTACCAATACTAAATGATGCTTTTTTATTTTTTCTTCGTCAATTAAACTCAACGGAAGTTTTGCTTTGTATTTTCCGTACAGTTCTAAATCATCCTCTTGTATGTGAAGTTTTTTAGCAATTTTTTGAATAGGGTATAACTCGGTTTGCTGAGCAATTTCAATATCCGAAAGGTAGGCCATAGTGGTAAAAAATTTAATGTGAGCAAAGATACTAAAATCTCTCTTATGGTTTGTTTGGCGATACAAAGTAAAAAGAAGGATTAAATAATGCGCTTGCCTCGTAAAAAACTATAAAACAATTGCCTATTCACGTTTGAAGTCCTATATTTGCGCGTTAATTACAAATTGAAGATATTTTAAATAAAAAGGAGCATGCAAAATAAAGGACTCATTAGAACATTTGCGATAATATTTGGATTGATCTGTATCTATTATTTATCATTTACAGTTGTAGATTATAAAGTACAAAAAGATGCAGATACTTATGCCGAAGGCGATGCAGTGAAGAAAAAAGAATATTTAGATTCAGTTGCCAATAAACCCGTTGCCGATTATTTAATTTCAGAATATACATATAAAGAGGTACAAGACAGGGCTATACATTTAGGCTTAGACCTTAAAGGAGGTATCAATGCAACCTTAGAAGTTTCGGTTAGGGATATTTTAAAAGGATTGTCAAATAAATCAAAAAACCCGATTTTTAACAAAGCCTTAGAAGATGCCACAGCGGCACAAAAAAATAGTGATAAAGATTATATAGACCTTTTCTTTGATGCCTTTGAAAAAGTCAGTAAAGGCACTGTTAAATTAAGTGACCCTTCAATTTTTGGGAATAAATCATTAAAAGATAAAATCAATTTTACCTTATCTGATGAAGAGGTAAAACCAATTCTTAGAGAAGAAATAAAAGGCTCAATCAATACAGCTTTTGAAGTATTGCGTAATAGAATCGACCGTTTTGGGGTTACTTCACCAAACATTCAACGCATTGGCGAATCGGGTAGGGTTTTGATTGAACTGCCGGGAGCCAAAGATGTTGACCGTGTAAAAAAATTATTAACCGGTACGGCCAAGCTCCAATTTTGGGAAGCCTATGACAACTCGCAAACAGCAGATTTTTTTATACAAGCAGATGCAAGGCTCGCTGAACTTTTAAAGAAAGAAAAAGGCACCCAAGAAGAAACAGATACGGCACAATCTAAAGATAGCGAAATTAATGAGTTATTAGGAAAGGTAAAAGACTCTTTAGATACAAAAGCCGTTAGCCCTTTGGGAAGTATTTTTAAAATTACAGACCCAAGGCAAAAAAGCTCTGTGGTTGGCTATGCCAGTGTTAAAGATACCGCAACAGTAGATAGCTATTTGGCGCGAAAAGAAATTAGAAGCTTATTGCCTTCAGAGATGCGATATGTTAAATTTTTATGGGATGCTAAACCCAGAGAAGGTACAGAAGATATAAGTTTATATGCTATAAAATCGAATAGAGAAGACATTGCACCTATTGAAGGTGATGTGGTTTCTGATGCCAGTCAGGTATTTGACCAATTGGGGGCAAATCCAGAAGTAAGCATGACCATGAATAGTAAGGGTACCAAGATATGGTCAAAAATGACAGAAGAAAATGTAGGGAAATTTGTTGCCGTAGTACTTGATAATTATGTGTATTCTGCCCCGGTAGTAAATGGAAAAATACCGAATGGAAGGACTTCTATTTCAGGAGGATTTACTATTGAAGAAGCGCAAGATTTGGCAAATGCCTTAAAATCAGGAAAATTACCGGCCTCAGCGCGTATTATCCAATCAGATATCGTAGGGCCTTCATTAGGGCAAGAATCTATCAATAGCAGTATCATAGCATTTGTTATTGCTCTTTTATTGGTACTGGTTTGGATGATATTTTATTACGGAAAAGCAGGTGTCTTAGCAGATATTGCACTAGTGATAAACATTTTGTTCATTTTTGGGGTATTGGTTTCTTTTGGAGCCGTATTGACATTACCCGGAGTTGCCGGTATTATTATTACCATTGGGATGTCAGTAGATGCCAATGTAATTATTTACGAAAGAATCAAAGAAGCCTTATCTAAAGGAAAAATATTAAAAGAAGCTATCAAAGAAGGCTTTAGCTTTAAAGGCGCTTTGTCAGCCATTATTGATGCCAATATAACAACCTTTTTAACAGGAATGATTTTATATGTTTTCGGCTCAGGCCCTATTCGAGGTTTTGCCACTACGTTAATGATCGGTATTGTCACCTCATTGGTATCGGCCGTTTTTATTACCCGTTTATTAGTAGATTGGTATGTAAATAGAGGCGGAAAGTTTACGTTTAATACTGCCATTACCAAAGGTTGGTTTCAAAACATTAGTGTTGATTTCTTAAAGAAGCGCAAAATAGCTTATATAATTTCAGGAACAATTATTATCATAGGTATTGGTTCAATGATAACACAAGGTTTTAATCAAGGTGTTGACTTTACAGGAGGTAGGACGTATACCATTCGTTTTGACCAAAAAATGAACGCTTCTGAAATTGCCGGTTCTTTAAAAGAAGTATTCGGGCATGCCCCCGAAGTAAAAACTTTTGGAGGTGCCAATCAATTAAAAATAACAACCAAATATAAAATTGAAAACAATGACTTGTCTGTTGATGATGAAATTCACAGCTTATTGTTTAAAGGCCTACAGCCCTATTTACCTGACGGTATTACTTTAGATGAATTTAAAGGAGGCAATGAAACGCAAAAAGTAGGAATTATGCAATCTATCAAAGTAGGCCCTACCATTGCAGATGATATTAAAAAAGCGGCATTTTGGGCAATATTGGGCTCGTTGATTGTAATTTTCTTATACATTCTTTTTAGGTTTAGAAAATGGCAGTTTAGCTTAGGCGCCGTTGCAGCATTATTTCACGATGTATTGGTAGTATTGGGTGTTTTCTCTCTTTTCTATAAGGTTTTGCCATTTGATATGGAAATTGACCAATCTTTTATAGCTGCCATACTTACCGTAGTAGGATATTCTATTAATGATACGGTAATTATTTTTGACCGTATTAGAGAATTTGCCGGTAAACATACATCATGGCCGTATGATAAAGTAGTAAATAGTGGTTTGAGTAGTACTTTGGGTAGGACAATCAATACCTCATTAACAACATTAATTGTATTATTATCTATTTTCTTATTTGGTGGAGATTCTATTAAAGGATTTATGTTTGCCATGATTGTGGGGGTTATAGTAGGTACCTATTCATCATTGTTTATCGCTTCCCCAATAATGTATGACACCACTACTAAATTGAGAAATAAAGAATAATTTTAAAGATATAAAATATGATAGAGCCGTTTTGTCTGTACTGTTCTGATAGTTATCAGAATCAGTAACTCAAGGCGGTTTTCGTTTTTTTAAAGATTTTTAGTACATTGTAGTATGCGTACCATCAAACTTCACGATAAATATTTTAAAACATTTATCACGGCAGATATTATAAACCAAGCCATACAAAAAATGGCCAGATTGGTAAAAAAAGATTGTGGCGGAGAGATTCCTATTTTTGTAGGAATTTTAAATGGCTCTTTTATGTTTGCTGCTGATTTTATCAGGGCTTATGAAGGTAATTGTGAAGTGTCATTCGTAAAACTTGCTTCTTATGAAGGAACCGGCTCTACCGGAAAAATCAAAGAACTAGTAGGGTTTAATGAAAATTTAGAAGGAAGAACCATTATTATTCTTGAAGATATTATCGATACCGGAAATACGTTGGAAGAAATTTTTAATATCTTTAGAAATAAGCGGGTTAAGCAACTTAAAATAGCAACATTATTTTTCAAACCTGATGTTTTCCGAAAAGGGTTGCCGATAGATTATATTGGCATTCCGATTCCGGATAAATTTATTGTGGGGTACGGATTGGATTACAACGGTTTGGGAAGAAATTTACCAGACATATACCAATTAACAACACAAAAAATGACAAATATTGTATTATTCGGCCCTCCGGGGGCAGGAAAAGGAACACAAGCAACTGTTTTAAAAGATAAATATAATTTAAAGCATATTTCAACAGGTGATGTATTTAGATATAATATTAAAAATGAAACAGAATTGGGCATGCTTGCCAAGTCTTTTATGGATAAAGGCGATTTGGTACCCGATGAAGTTACCATTGAGATGCTAAAGGCAGAAGTTGAAAAAAATGACGATGCCAACGGATTTATCTTTGATGGCTTTCCGCGTACAGAATCTCAGGCCAAGGCATTGGATGCTTTTTTAGAAGAAAAAGGACAAGCCATCAATGGTATGGTGGCCTTAGAAGTGCCTGAAGATTTATTGGTTGAACGATTGTTAAAAAGAGGGAAAACCAGTGGTAGGCCCGATGATCAAGACGAAGATAAGATTAGAAATCGTTTTAATGAATACCAAAATAAAACAGCTATTTTAAAAGACTATTACGATAAACAAAATAAGTATTACGGAGTTAATGGCGTGGGTTCTATAGAAGATATTACCGAACGTTTGAGTGCTGTTTTTGATACTTTGTAATGTCGATTCGTGTATTTGTTTATTTGTGTAAAAACAATTCAACAAATAAACACATCAACAAATAAACAACCAACATGACCGAAGGCAATTTTGTAGACTACATAAAAATATTTGCGGCTTCAGGCAAAGGCGGAAAAGGCTCTGTGCATTTACACCGCGAAAAGTATATTCAAAAAGGTGGCCCTGATGGTGGGGATGGTGGCCGTGGCGGACATGTGATTGTGAGAGGGAATAAAAATATGTGGACACTCGTTCATCTGAAATTCAAAAAGCATTTTAAAGCCGGCCATGGAGGAGATGGAAGTAAAAGTAGGAGTACCGGTAAAGATGGCGAAGATGTTTATATCGATGTTCCTTTAGGCACGATTGTAAGAGATGGCGAGACCCAAGAAATACTATTTGAAATTACAGAAGACAAACAAGAAGTTATCTTGGTAGAAGGTGGTATGGGAGGCCGTGGAAATTGGCATTTTAAGTCGGCAACCAACCAAACCCCCAGATATGCGCAACCCGGAATTCCGAGTAAAGAAGGTTGGTTTCAATTAGAATTGAAGCTGTTGGCAGATGTTGGCTTGGTAGGATTTCCCAATGCCGGAAAATCGACCTTACTTTCTGTAATCACCGCGGCAAAACCTAAAATTGCCGACTATGCTTTTACGACTCTTAAACCTAATTTAGGGATTGTAAAATATCGCGATTTTCAAAGTTTTGTTGTAGCTGATATCCCCGGAATTATTGAAGGGGCAGCAGAGGGAAAAGGATTAGGGCACCGGTTTTTGCGCCATATAGAACGCAATGCTATTCTGTTATTTTTGGTGCCTGCCGATAGTAGTGATATAAAAAAAGAATATGCTATTTTGTTGAATGAACTGAAAAAGCACAATCCTGAATTATTAGATAAAGACAGGTTATTAGCGATTTCAAAATCTGATATGTTAGACGATGAACTTATAGAAGAGATTAAAAAAGAACTTCCCAATGATATTCAGCATGTATTTATATCTTCTGTAGCACAGACCGGCTTGACCGAATTGAAAGATAGGCTTTGGCAAATGTTAAATTCTTAAGGTAGCTATTTAGGCTGATAATTTGGATGGCCTGTTTGCCAAAGTGCAAAAGTTAGGATATTTAAAACCTCTTTATTTTTTTTGTATTGAGAAGCATCAAAACCATGGCCTCCATCAAAATCTACCGATAATAATATAGGTTTTTTTGATGCCGAAGCCTCTTGCAATCGGGCTGCAAATTTTGCGGGTTGCCAAAATGGTACTCTTGAATCTTTTATGCCTGCGGTTAAATAAACAGCCGGGTAATGTATGCCGTTTTTTATATGCTGGTAAGCATCCATTTCATACAAAGCCTCAAATTCCACAGAATCTTTTACGGTACCATATTCTCTTGTATTGTTTTTGCCATTTGATCCAAATTCTCTACGCATGGCATTTAATACGCCCACACGTATAATAGCTGCAGCATATAAATCAGGGCGTTCGGTAATTGCCCTACCAACACAAACTCCTCCGGCACTAGCCCCCCAAACGGCAATTTTATCTTTGGTAGTATAATTTTGATTGATAAAATATTCGGTACAGGCAATTAAATCTTTCCAAGAGTTGGGTTTGGTAGTTTTAAAACCTGCTTTATGCCAAGCCTCTCCTTTTTCACCACCTCCCCTTACATGGGCTACGGCATACATGCCACCTTCTTTAATCCAATATAGCAGATACGGATATAAGTATGGTGAATTAGACCATTCGTACGCGCCATAGGCATTTATTAACAAACGATTCTTGTTGTTTTTTTTGATACCTTTTTTATAAATGATAGAAAGTGGTATGCTTACGCCGTCATAAGAAGGTACTTCAATTTCTTCTATGATGACATCTTTTAACTCAGGATATTGTTGGGTGGGATATAGATTATGACCTTCAAATAACTTACTATTATAATTGTATTTATACAATTCTTTTTTATGAATCCACCCTTCAATTTCAATCCATAGATCTTCGTAAGTATAACCTTTTGATTTTACATTGATAAATCCTGAAGGCTTCGGTAATGGTATCGGTACTGACTGTTTAGTATTTTTATCAAGAAAATATAGTTTGGCACTTACGCCGTTTTTTGTTTTCACATAAAATAATCCTTTATTTGTTAAAGCCATATCAGTAATGACAGCCGTTGAATCTTCTTCTATCAAGATATCAGGATTTTCAAAATTGGGACTCGCTAAAGGCGTTTTACAAATTTTAAAGTTTGTAGCATTTTTAGAAGTTCTGTAATACAAATAGTTTTTTCCTAAAATTAATGAGGTGATATTATCTTGTTTTTTAAATAAGGGTTTCCAGGTTACTTTATTTTTAACTAAATCACCTATTGAAGCAAAATAAGTGTCTCTATACCTAGAGGTGCCGGTAGCATTGACTCCCAATAAGATAGTAGCTTTAGGATTTGTAAGAAAAACCAAAGGAAAACTTTCTTCTTTAAAATTTATTTCAGGATTGGTATCTC
>DRQI01000242.1 GCA_011330545.1 Flavobacteriia bacterium | reverse complement strand
TTGGCAATTATTTAACGAAACTAACGATGGCTTTAATTTTAGAAATATCAGAAATGGCCAATTGTGTCTCATCAAAAAAACGATTGCTATTCATCGGTACCTTAGGATAGTTGATGGTTTTACACAGTTCGGTAGCCGAAAAATGCACTTCTTTAAAAGCTGCTTTCTCACATTGTATAATTGCATTTTTATCTACACCGCCACCGGGCATGATAATAAGCCGATTGCCGGCCAACACCTGTAATTGTTTCAGTAATGAAATTCCTTTGATGACACTGGTTTCTTGCCCTGATGTTAAAATTCTATCTACATCCAGCTCCAGCAACTGTGCTAATGATTGTAACGGATTTGGCACCCAATCAAAAGCCCGATGAAATGTAAACGATAAAGGTTTAGAACAAGCAATCAATTCTTTAGTACGTTTTATATCAATACTAAAGTCGCGATGCAACACTCCTGAAACAATACCGTGGCATCCTAATTTTTTACACAACTCTATGTCGGTTTTCATCGCATCAAACTCAGCATCATTATAGGTAAAATCACCACTGCGAGGGCGAATTAATACATGTACCGGAATGGAAATTTTTTCCATCACTTTTTTTATCAACCCGAAAGAAGGCGTAATGCCGCCAACGGCCAATTCAACACATAATTCTATCCTATCGGCGCCGGCTTTCTCGGCATTGCTAGCCGACGCATACGAATTTGCACATATTTCAATTTGCATCCCTTAGTTTTTCTTATCTTGCTAATCTAAACAATAAATACTCAAGTTTTTATTTTTTTAATTTTTTACAACAAAATTATTGACTTGCACTTAAGCACTCTTGTCTTGCCGGCAAGCAAAAAAACAAATCATTATGAAACGTAGAAATTTTATCAAAAATGCTTCTTTAACCGGAGTAGCCCTCGCCGTAGGGAATACACTCGCCCATTGTGCCACAAATTCTCCAAAAGACAACTCATCTTCTGCTGCAGTGATAGATAAAAAAACAAAAGTACCATTGCCTTTAGTTATTGCCACTTGGGATGTAAGGCAATCTACCCAACGAGCATGGGAAGAACTCAAAAAAAACAGCTCCTCATTAGATGCCGTTGAACAAGGTTGCAAGATAGCCGAAGCCGATAAAAAAAATCAAACCGTTGGCAATGGCGGGCGCCCAGACAGAGACGGCCATGTGACCCTTGATGCCTGTATCATTAATAAAAACGGGAATTACGGAGCTGTAGTTGACCTAGAACATATTACCCATGCTATTTCGGTTGCAAGAAAAGTAATGGAAGATACGCCACATTGTATCCTTGCCGGAAAAGGGGCAGAAAAATTTGCCTTGGAAAATGGCTTTAAAGCCGAAAACTTACTCACCGAAGCCTCCAAAAAAGAATGGGAAGCATGGAAAACAAAATCGAATTACCACCCGAAAATCAATATAGAAAACCACGATACCATCGGTATCCTTGCCATGGATAACAACGGCGATATTTCAGGAGCTTGCACCACTAGCGGATTGGCCTATAAAATGGCCGGGCGCGTTGGCGATTCGCCCATTATTGGTGCCGGTTTGTTTGTTGATAATGAAGTGGGTGCCGCCGTTGCCACCGGTTTGGGTGAAGAAGTATTAAAGACCGTAGGCAGTTTTTTAATTGTTGAATTGATGCGCCAAGGCAAAACACCACAAGAAGCCTGTGAAGAAGCCATCGGTAGGATTGTAAACAAACCCGATAGCAATTACAAAAATTTTCAAGTAGGCTATATCGCCATGAATAAAAAAGGCGAAACGGGATTTTATGCTATCCATAAAGGATTTAGCATGTCGAAATTCAATGATGATAAAAATGAAAACTTACCTTCAGATTACTACGTAAAATAACTTTAAATGAGTATAGGCCTAACAGTTTTTTAAAACCTGTTAGGCCTAATGCTATTTTATTTTTTAAGGCTATCTAAAACATTCTTCGTAGTTTTGAATTTCTATCAATGCCACACATTATGTCAGAAAAAAAACGCTTATTTTTAGTTGATGCCTATGCCTTGATTTTTAGAGGTTATTACGCTTTTATTAAGAACCCCAGAATCAATTCAAAAGGTTTAGACACTTCGGCTATTATGGGTTTTATGAATTCATTATTAGACGTTATCAAGCGCGAGCGCCCTGACCATTTAGCCGTGTGTTTTGACAGGGGTGGTAGTGTTGATAGGGTAGAAATGTTTTCTGATTACAAAGCCAATCGTGATGAAACCCCTGAAGCCATTCGCATTGCCGTGCCTTATATCGAATCTATTTTAAAAGCCATGCACATTCCGATTATCGTTAAAGAAGGCTATGAAGCTGATGATATTATCGGCACGCTGGCAAAAAAAGCCGAAAAAGAAGGCTATCAAACTTTTATGGTAACCCCCGACAAAGATTTTGCGCAACTGGTCAGTGAAAATATCTTTATGTACAAACCCCGTTTTGGCGGAGGTTATGATGTTTGGGGTATCCCCGAAGTACAACAAAATTTTGAAGTAGAGCGCCCCGAACAAGTCATTGATTTTTTAGCTATGAAAGGCGATGCCATAGACAACATTCCGGGCCTGCCCGGAGTAGGCGATAAAACGGCAAAAAAATTTCTAGCCGCTTATGGTAGTATTGAAGGCTTGTTAGAACACAGCCATGAGCTCAAAGGAAAGATGAAAGAAAAAGTGGAAGCCAATGCCGAATTGGGTTTGCTTTCTAAAAAACTGGCGACCATCATGTTAGATGTTCCTGTAGAATTTCATGAAGAAAATTTTGAACTCAATACACCCGATATTCAGAAGATAAAAGAAATTTTTAACGAATTAGAATTTCGGCGTTTGACGGAAAATCTAGTAAAAACATTTGCCCCTAAAGAAGAAAAAGGCATCGAAACTGCTACAACCGTTTCTTCTAAAAGTTCTTCGGCTTCAGGAAAAATTCGTACAGAGCAAACAGGGCATCAATTCGATTTATTTGCCGCTCCCGGAAGTGGAAATGTCACCGAAGAAACCACGGCCAGCGGATATAAAACCATCAACAATACCGACCATTTTTATCAATTTGTAGACAGTCAACTTTCGCGAAAACTCTTACTCGAACAACTTTTACAACAAAAATCGGTTTGCTTTGATACCGAAACTACCGGTTTAAAAGCCTTAGAAGTAGCATTGATAGGCATTGCTTTTTCTTGGGAAAAAGGAAAAGGATATTATGTGTCTTTTCCGGAAAATCAAGCCGAAACCCAACAGATATTAGAAGAGTTTTTACCTTTTTTTGAAAATGAAAACATCCAAAAAATAGGACAGAATATAAAATACGACATTAAAGTACTTTCCAACTACAATATTGCGGTAAAAGGCAAACTCTTTGACACCATGATAGCGCATTATTTGATAAACCCCGATATGCGCCACAATATGGATATTCTAGCCGAGACCTACCTAAACTACCAACCCGTTTCTATTACCGAATTGATTGGTAAAAAAGGAAAAAACCAGCTTTCTATGCGAACCGTAGGCCTCGAAAAACAAACCGAATATGCCGTTGAAGACGCTGATATTACGTTACAATTGAAAGAGTATTTTGAAAAAGAATTGGCTTCTGCCAACCTTGAAAAACTGTTTAACGACGTAGAGTTGCCTTTGGTAAAAGTACTGGCAGCCATGGAAATTGAAGGTATTAAAATTGATAAAAGTTTTTTAGCAGAGCTCTCAAAAGAATTGACCAAAGATATTGAACGGTTAGAGGCAGAAATTTACAATCAAGCCGGTGAAACCTTTAATATAGCTTCTCCCAAACAATTGGGTGACATCCTTTTTGACAAATTAAAATTAGTCGACAAGCCTAAAAAAACTAAAACCGGACAATATTCTACCGCTGAAGACGTATTGTCATATTTGTCAAAAGAGCATCCTATTGTTGCCAATGTTTTGATGTATCGGCAGTATAAAAAATTACAAAGTACTTATTTAGATGCATTGCCCAATGAGATAAACCCTAAAACCAACAGGATTCATACGGTCTATGCACAAGCCGTTGCCGCTACAGGGAGGCTGAGTTCTAATAATCCGAATTTACAGAATATCCCTATTCGTACCGAAAGAGGGCGGCAAGTGCGTAAGGCATTTATTCCCAGAAATGAAAATTACAAACTTCTATCGGCTGATTATTCTCAAATAGAACTCCGCATTATAGCAGCACTCAGTGAAGAAGATAATATGATACAAGCCTTTAAAAACGGTGAAGATATCCATGCTTCAACAGCCGCCAAAGTTTTTGGCGTACCGTTAAGCGAAGTAACCCGCGAACAACGCAGCAATGCAAAAACGGTAAATTTCGGAATTATCTATGGGGTTTCTGCTTTCGGCTTGAGCAATCAAACCACACTCACGCGCAGTGAAGCCAAAGAATTGATAGATACCTATTATGAAACCTATCCGAAACTCAGGTCGTATATAGACCGTCAGATTCATTTTGCCCGAGAGAACGGCTATGTAGAAACCGTCTTAGGAAGGCGCCGGTACTTAAAAGATATCAATTCGAGAAATGCCGTAGTTCGTGGCGGTGCTGAACGAAATGCCGTAAATGCACCGATACAAGGAAGTGCCGCAGATATTATTAAATTAGCCATGATTAATATCTATAACCGATTTCAAAAAGAAAATTTTAACAGTAAAATGCTCTTACAGGTACATGACGAATTGGTTTTTGATGTCCATAAAGACGAATTAACTATTATAAAACCTATTATAAAAAACGAAATGGAAAATGCTTTTCAGTTAACCGTTCCCTTAAATGTAGAAATGGGAGTAGGCGACAACTGGCTGGAAGCACATTAAAATTAAAAAATTGTGAAAAAATCAACCATTATTTGTATTGCCTATATGGCACTGTGTTACACCGGCTTAGTTGCCCAAAGCACTTATTTTAACATTACCGAAAGCCAAAAGTTTAAGGATAAAAACAAAACAACCGTAGTTGAAGCCGTTTACACCACTGATACTAATGAAACGATAGTTGCCAGGTCAACCTTTAAAAATTTAATCTTTGAGATTTATGACAATAAGGCCAACATAGTTTTTAATTATGAGGCACCACTTAATAAAAGGGAATCGATTGTAGGGGAACTATTTTATGGCAATACCCTAAAAATTTTCACCGTTTTCAGCCCTACTAAAACCGAAAGGGTTATAAGTTGCCACTTGTTGAATATTGTCGACGAAACCTATAAAAAAATAGAATTATACAACACTACGGTTGAAAAGAGGCAATTGCTTTTTTCGGGCCAAAATAAACGGCAAACTAATTTTTCTATCTCGCCGAACGAACAGTTTTTAGCCATTGCTACCGATAATATTAAAAAGAATATCAATTCTTACCTTATCCATGTTTTTGATGCCCAAACCCTACAATTATTGTATACCAAAGAATATTACAGCAATGAAGAAAAATTCTTCCAATCAAGTGATATGGCCATTGATAATTCGGGAAATATTTATAACCTGGGAAAAGAATACATCAAAGGAAGAAAAGACAAAAAAGACAACAAGGCCAATTATACATTTGTATTAAATAAGATAAATAAAGAGTCTATTGAAACACAACACATAGCACTTGGCGAACAAGAATATATTGAATCGCTCAGAATTATTTTTAAAGAAGACACCATGAATTTTGTGGGTTTTTATTCTGAGGAACGGTCAGGTAGAATCAAAGGCATTATACAGATTAAAATTGACAATAATACCTTAGCTGTTCTTGAAAAAAAGAGTTTTAAACTGCCCAAAGAAGTATACGAAGGCATTTACGGGTATAGAAAAGCCGTAAAAAAGAGTAAAAAAGAGTTGCGAAGTTTTTATTTGGACTATTTTTTAGAAGATGAATTTGGCAACGTATATATTGTGGCCGAAGAGTTTTATGTAACCCAATCGTATGTTTCTAACGGTATGAATGGTGGTGGTTATTGGGCGACTACTTATCATTATGACGATATTTTAATCTTAAAATTTAATACGGAAGGAAAGTTAGAATGGGGAAGAAGTATCTTTAAAAAAGACGGCTCGCCTTCGTATTATGCATTTACCTATCGCGATAAATTACATATTTTTTTAAACTCGGGAAAAAATCTCAAAGAAAAGAAAGACGGTAGGGTAAAAGTCTCTAAAAGCTGGTTTGAATCGTCTGTACTTTATGATTTTGTGTATGATAAGGATGGAAATGTAACACGTGAAGTAATTCAAGAAAATAAAGGCAAGACGAGATACATCCCTTATTCAGGTAGTTTTAGGGACGGAAAATTTATTATGTTTAACCATTCTAAAAACAGAAAACGATTGATGATATTAGAAGCAAAGAACTAATCATTCTAAACACATCATTTTTATTAATCTATAGTCATAGCCATGGATCAATTATTATCTTTTCACAGTCTTTTTACTTTATTAATGCTTATTTTACTACAAGCGGTTTTAGGGTTTGACAATCTTTTGTACATTTCGTTAGAATCAAAAAAGGCTCCTGAAAAGCGTCAAAGTTATGTGCGAAAAATGGGAGTTGGCCTTGCCATTATCTTACGTATTTTATTGCTCTTCGCGCTGATGTCGCTAATACAGTATTTTCAAAAACCTTTTGTGAGTTTACACGGCAATAATATTTTAGAATTTGAATTTAACATACACAGTATCATTGTTTTAGGAGGTGGTATATTTATCATTTACACGGCGGTTAAAGAAATTTGGCACATGATGCTCATACAAGAGCACAAAGAAACCGACGATGATAGAAAACTATCTGAAAAAATGGTTATTTTTTGGATTGTTATTATGAATTTGGTATTTTCTTTCGATTCTATTTTAAGTGCTATGGCATTGACAAGTGGCATGGAATACGTCCCGCAATTAATTTTGATGACTATTGCTATTATATTAGGAGGCGTCATTATGATTGCATTGGCCGACAAAGTGGCTAATTTTCTCCAAAAAAACAGGATGTATGAAGTACTCGGGCTTTTTGTTTTATTAATTGTAGGCATTATGCTTTTGTCAGAAGGAGGCCATTTAGCACACTTATATTTATTCAACAATGCGGTAACGCCCATGAGTAAAACCACTTTCTATTTTGTAATTACCGTATTGGTTTTAGTTGATGTGATACAAGGTAAGTATCAAAAGAATTTGTTGATTGCAAAAGATAGTACTGACGATAGCAAAACTAGAAGTGGTAAAGAATCTTAATTTGAGAAATTGTGGCACTGAATAATTATAATTATAGTCTTATTGTGGTATAGCGATATTAATCGATAATTTTTAATGAATCAAGCAAAAAAAATAGTATTTTGTATAACACTTACGTTATTACTCTTTTTCAAAAGTATTGGCCAAAATAACATTGTAGATAATTATACTGTTAAAAACGGATTATCTTCTAATTGGGTTTCTTGTTTTCAATTAGATGAACAAGGATATTTATGGATTGGGACACAAAATGGCCTAAATAGATTTGATGGCAAAACTTTTAAAAAATATTATAGTTTACCTTTTGAAAAAGGTGGTTTAGCAAGTAATTGGGTACGAATCATAAAAAAAGATGATAACGGCTTTCTATGGTTAGGGACAGTAGGTGGCGGGTTACAAAGGCTTCATCCGGTTAGCGAAAAATTTGATCAATCTTTTAAAATCAACGGTGAAATACCAAAAATTATTAAAAGTATTAATATCATAAATAACTCCCTTTTAGTGGCTACGGATAAAGGCCTTTTACTAGCTGAAAAACCTTATGAATCTTTTAATTATCTAAACAAATATTATTTTGAGCAAATAATTTCACTAGGTAATAATTATGCAATTTTAATAAGTAAAAAGAAATCTTATTTGTATAATTTAAGAACAAAAAAATTAAAAAAAATAGAACTAAACGGAGAATTATCTATCAATAAAACCGATGCAAAATTAAATTACTTTTATGCATTATATAAAAATAATATTACGAAGTACCACATAGAAAATGATACTATAAAAATTATACAAAAACATAAACTAAATGTAGAAAAATCAAATACTACACTTTGGGGTTCTAAAAAGTTATATGCCTTTAATAATAATTTTTTATTATCCTCAAAAAAAGGCATTAAATTTTATAATTTTAAACAGAACGAAATAGCTTCTTTCTTAAATTTT
Organism: Flavobacteriia bacterium; assembly: GCA_011330545.1. GTDB lineage: Bacteria > Bacteroidota > Bacteroidia > Flavobacteriales > Flavobacteriaceae > Aureibaculum. Next base: position 7,980 of record DRQI01000242.1, on the reverse strand, counting down.
AATCCCGAAACCGAAAATACAATATTATCTTATTTTTCTACTAAAAATGGCAGTTTATGGATTGGCACTAAAAAAGGTATTTTTTATTTAGATAAAAATAGTAATACCTATAAAAATGCAAATAATGGTTGGCAATTTATTCCTCAAAAAGGAATACGTGAAATCTATTTAGACAATAATTATTTATGGATTGCTAATAAAGATGGATTGGTACGGTATGCTAAAAATGGCTCATCTAAAAAAATAGTTTCCGGCAATATTACAGCCTTGCGTTTTTATAAAAACTACCTATATGTAGCAGGTAGAAATAACAAAAAGCAAAACTATTTTTGGCAAATAAACTTAAAATCCAACCAAAAGAAAGGCTTTAGTTTATCTGCTTACGGTACAAATGGCCGAATTTGGAAAATTTTACCATTTAAAGATAAAATTTTCATTGGTGGTAGTTATAATTTTTTATTATTTAATACTGAAGATATCACACTTAAATCTTTAAAGAATAAAAGTAATTCGCAATTTAGTTCAACAGTAATTGCTGATATGTTGGTTTATAAAAAAGATATTTGGATAGCAACCATGGAAGGATTATACATTTTAAAAAATGGTGATTTAAACCACATTAAAAATATTCAAGCCAATAAAAAAAACGGACTAACAAATAATATTGTTTTTGATTTACACAATTATAAGGATACTTTATATTTAGCTACAGAAAACGGTTTACATCGATACAATAATAATAATGGGACTTTTAAAAATTGGAATGTAAAAAATGGACTTACAGACCCTAAATTATTAACTATAGAATCGGATAATTTAGGCAACTTATGGTTAGGCACAAATTCGAAAGGATTATTTAAATTTAACATCAAAACAGAAACTTTTACCAACTTTAACAAAAAGTATGGATTATCATCTGATGAATTTCTATTGAGTTCTAGCTTTAGCAAAGGCAATCAACTATTTTTTGGCACCGAAAATAAAATAGTAACTTTTAATGCAAAAAATCTAAATTTATTAAAAGAAAACAATAACCCATTGATTGTAGAATCTATTTTTTCTGATAATGAAAATGAAAAATTCAAATTTGATCTTAATAAAAAAATCGTTTTACCTTATAATTATGGCAATCTAAATATAAAATTTACTTTGCCCAATTGTTTTAATCCTGAAGAAACTAATTATTCCTATAAAATTAATGGATTATACAAGTCTTGGATAAATATAGATAACAACAACTCTTTTTCATTGGTTAATATGCCACCTGGCCATTATAATTTAGAATTAAAAGCTAATAATCAACTTTTTAAACCTAATAAAAAAAATATTGAAATTGTTGTAAAAAAGCCATTTTATAACACTTTTTTAGCTTGGCTTATCTATTTTATTTTACTAACCGGTTTAATTTATTATTTCTATATAGAGTTTAAAAGCAGAATAATTGCAACGAATAAAATAAATAATCTAAAAGAAATAAATAAGGTAAAATCTAAATTGTATGCCGAAATTTCACACGAAATTAAAACACCATTAACACTAATCAAAGGCAATACTTCTATATTGGCTAAAAAAGAAATTACCGAAGAACAAAAAAAAGCTATCAACGCTATAAAAAGAAGTTCAAAAGAATTGTTGAGTTTAGTAAATCAGATGTTAGATTTAGCGGCGATAGATGTTAAAAAGTTTGAATTAAACTATGCTACAAAAGACGTTGTTCTATTTTTAAAACAATGTATCTCTTTATTTGAATCAAGAGCGGCAAATCATAAAAAAAAACTTTTATTTAAGAGTGAAACCGAAAGCCTCATTTCTAGTATAGACGTGCAAAATTTAAAAAAAGTTATTTTTAATTTGATTAGCAATGCGTTAAAATTTACTCCACAAAACGGAACTATAACACTCGAGCTCTTAATCCCAAATTCATCAAGTTTTATCATAAAAGTAAGTGATACAGGCAAAGGCATAGAGCCCGAACATTTGCCAAAAATATTTGACAGGTATTACAAAACCTTTGACCTAGCAAACAATCTAGGCTCAGGTATTGGCATGTCATTATCCAAAGAAATTATTCAGTTGATGGACGGTAAAATAACGGTTGACAGTATTGTAAATCAAGGGACAACCTTTACAATAACACTTCCTGTTCAACAAAGTGAAAGCAGTATAAATCCTGAAAATGATACAGGCTTGTCACAACCCAATTCTAAGGTTACATTAAATAAAGAATTTTATTTGGTAGTAGTTGATGACAATGAAAGTTTACTCGATTATTATCGCGATATTCTTAATGAAACATATCATGTTACCTACTTTAAAAACGGAGAAAGAGCATTGCAGTATGTAAAGAAAAATCGTTGTGATTTTATTTTAAGCGATGCTATTATGCCTATTATGGACGGTTTTGAACTGTGTAAAGAACTTAGAAAAGATTGGACAACCTCGCATATTCCGTTTATTATGGTAAGTGCCTTATCAAACTTAGAAAATAAAAAAGAAGGATATAAATTGGGTATTGATGCATATTTAGAAAAACCTTTTGAAGAACAAGAATTATTGGCAGTAATACAAAACCTTCTCAACAAACAAAAACTCAGGGCACGTTATTTTAAAAAGTATTTCAATGTTGAAAAGGAAGTCAATGCCTTATTAGCACCCAAAGATTTAGATTTTATTGAAAAATTACATAACATCGTATTTAATAAAGATAAAATTATTAACATCGAAAGCCTAGCCCAAGAACTCGGTTTAAGCAGAAGCCAATTACACAGAAAGATAAGAATGCTTACCGAGATGTCAACTACCGAATATATCAATCATATTAGAATTGAAAAAGCAAAACAATTGCTATTACATACCCGTCTAGATATAAATGAAATTGCTTATCAAATAGGTTATTCTGACTCTGGATATTTTATAAAAATATTTAAAAAGAAATTAAATAGCACGCCTAAGAATTGGCGAGAAATGCAACAAAAACCTACATCCGACAGCAAATGATACAATAGTCCTATCATTTGAAACATTAGTCCAATTCACAACCATACCCTTCTCCTACTTTTGCTTCCAACAAATAGGTTTTATTATTGATTAAAACCATTATTAATAAAACCTGTTCTTACAACCAAGCCTGCCCAATTAATTTAACACGCATTAATATGAACTTTTTCTTTGAAAGAGGAAAACAAAAATTAACTATTACAAATTAAAAAAAATGAAAAATGAAAAATCTAAAAAAAATCAAAACAGTCCTTCTATTATTTACTATTATTCTTTTTATCTCATGTACTAAGAATGATTCTACTCCACAAACCCCTCCAGATTATGCCGATGAATTTGTCGGCCTATGGAAATTTGACAATACTGGAAACCAGCCTGATGCCCTATTTTTTGGAGCCAATGGTGAAGCCTTTCAAATCTTTTATGGCGATTTGAATACCGTATCTATTTCTCCTGCAGATTTTAATACCTACGAATTTAAAAATAATCAAGTTTCTTATTTTTTATTTGGAGGCCAGCCGATATCTTATGATGGTGGAAACACTTTTGCCTTTCCTGGTGGTACAATGACCAAAGACAATAGTGTAAATAATTTAGATGATGTCATAGAAACACTTGTTATTAGTTCGGATAAGAATGTTGATGTTACTACTTTTTTTTCAGGTGATAACTTTAATAACCTTGATGGCTTTGATGACCATTTATTGATACCTAACCCTTCCGCAGCCGAAGGAAGGTATATACGCTTTAAAAAATCAGATTTGAGTTTTGTAGAAGAAGTTACAGGTATTGGCCAAACAGCCACTTCAATTGGTGTTTATGATACCAACCCATTTGAACTACTTTCGATTTTAGAGGGTAATAATAAATTTCGTACCTATCAACCCTTTAATCCGGCGTTTCATCCTCCTGCCGTTGATGATATTCCATTTACACCAAATCGTTACAGGTGTCATGCTGTTACCAATGGAAGTGGTAGAGATTTTATTAGCTATAATCGTAATACAAAATCGTTTAATTACCATGATGTAAATATATTAAATGAGCAACAAGGGGTATCATCATTTGCTTTTTATGATGTGCCATCCTCACGTCTTAGAATTCGCGGAATGGGGTATGCAAAAGGCAAATCTAAACTTATTGTATGCGATTCTTACAACTTACATATTTTTAATATTGGCTTTAATGCAGCTGGTGATGATGTTTCGGCTTTCGAACACGAACGGTCTATAAGTATTGTTCCGTTACGGTTAACCAATGAAGATTACTTTGGAAGAGTTCAAGGCGTTTATTACGATTCTAATGAAACTTTATATATGGTAATAAACAATGGAGGTATAATAAAATTAGTGAAAATCCTATTTGAATTTTAATAATCCAAGACATGAAAACAATCTTTAAAAAGAGCCTCTTTATTTTAATATCCCTTTTAGCGATAAGTTGCAATAATAATGACGACTCAAATAATACAAACAATTATCCTACAGAAGGATTGGTTGCCTACTTTCCGTTCGATGGCGATTGGGAAGATGTAGTAACTCCAAATACCATTGTTACAACATCTGATAACCAACCTAATTTTGCTGAGGATAGAAATGGCAATCAAAATTCAAGTATTTACTTTGATGGCAATGCACAATATCTTAATATAACCTTAGCATCACATATTATTTCTTCACCAAACTATCAAACCACTATTGCTTTTTGGTTAAGAAATGATATTACTGCAGACTTGTATCGCACCCTGTTAGCTGAAAGTGGTATACAAGCAATTGGCATACAAACAAATTCAAAACTACCCGCTAAAGTATCTGTAAATTATAATTATTTAGTTGAAGATAATGAGGAAGATATCACTGCAATAGGTTCAAATACATCTTACCCCTCAGAAGTTGGTGTATGGACACACCTAGTTTATACAGTTAATTCAGAATACTTGAAACTTTACGTTAATGGCATTAATGTTAAAAGTATACAGCTTGGAGAATTTGTCGATACACAGTTCATTCCCATTTTACAACCATATAGCCAATTTGTACTGGGAGCTAATTCTAAAATAGATGAATTTTGGAGAGGCAATATAGATGAACTCTTTTTTTATGACAGAGCTCTTACCGATGACGAAATTCAAAGTCTGTATTTAAATTAATCTACAAAAACGAGTTAAATATTTACTATCTATGAAAACAATATTAAAATACAGCCTTTTACTAGTACTATTTTACGTAGCCATAAGTTGTAGTAAAAGTGAGGATAATTTACCTAATAATCCATCAGGTTCTGCATCTTCAGTTACCTATATAGCAGGTAAAGAGGGAAACATTCCCACCTTATGGGAAAATGCAACACCTAATGAATTAGCCGATGGCACCTATACCGCATCCGTTTTTTCTGTAGCAGTTCAAAATAACGATGTTTATCTTGCCGGATTTGAGAAAAAAAATCTTACCAAAAAAGCCACACTTTGGAAAAACGGAGAAGCTATAGATCTGTCAACCAACGCCTTTACTTCAGTAGCTACTTCAGTTACCATTGCAAATAACGATGTTTACGTTGTTGGTTACGAATTCGAAACAGATGCTGACACTTTTGTAGCAAAAATGTGGAAAAATGGAGTTGTTACAAATTTAACCAATGGCAGCCATGATGCCTATGCACAATCAATTACCGTTATAAATAATGATATCTATGTGGCAGGTTATGAATCTCTAGGTGCAAATACTATTGCAAAACTCTGGAAAAATGGTACTGCAATCAATTTAACTGACGGCTCTAATGAAGCAGAAGCCTATTCGGTTACGGTAAACAACAATGATGTTTATGTAGTGGGTATGGAATTTATTAATGGAAATGAAGTAGCAAAACTTTGGAAAAATGGAAGTACTATAAATTTATCTGATGGCAATCAGCATGCTAAAGCTATTGACGTAGCCGTTAAAAATAACAATGTTTATGTGGTTGGATATAATGGACTTAAAGCAGTAATGTGGATTAATGGTGAAATTAAAGCATTATCAGCAGGAAGTCCTATAAGAGATCGAGCTTTAGGAATAGCATTAGATAACGTAAAACCAATAGTGGTAGGTTATGTTCATGATGGCAATAAATATGTTGCTACTATATGGAAAGATGGCACATCTACTGATTTATCAGATAGTTCTGAGGATTCTTATGCTTGGGATATATATTTAAACTAATTAAAAAACGATAAATGAAAACTTTAATTAAAAATTTATTACTTATTATCTCTTCAATTGTTGTAATTAATTGCAGCAAAGACAATGATAATGCCCCAAAAGGGTATTTCCCTAAAAAAATAGTTATTGATAATATTTTAGGAGGGTTATCAAATAGCCGTGAATTAACTTTTATTTATAATAACAACAACCTAATCACAACAATTAACTTTGACTATACCAGTGGTACCATATCAGAAGAATCTTTTAAAACAATACGTTTGGAATACACTCAAAATAATGACATTAAAGAAATTAAAACCACTAGCTTAAACAACAAACAAACCACCACCACTTTTAACCATGATGATTTTGGCGTAATCACTTCAATACATTTTCAAGGTGAAGAAAGTAATTTTGATATGATTACCAGTTATGATCCGCAAAGTAATATGTATACCATAGATGGTGATTTGGCTAATTTCCCTTTAGAATTTAATTTTGATAATAAAGACGTTTTTTATTCTATAAGTGGTTCTGCTGTAATTGATCGCAATATAAATTTTGATAACCAAGAAACAGGACCTTTTAAAAACTTACGACAACAGCCCGAATTAATTATTTGGTCTGAAATATCCACTTTTGGCAGTTTAACTGTGAATTTATATTATTTATATCCTTTCAAAATAGAAAAAGTCAATTTTCAATCATTAAATCATCGCATTTTTGAAAATTTTGAAAGAGATTCTAACGACAATCTTAAAAGTTTTTCTTCTCGTACACTAGTAGCCGGTGTAGAAACCAATTATACCATAGAATATCAAAACAGAAATTTATAAAAAAATAACCTTAAAATTGAAAACCATGTATAAAACAATCTTTACCCTTTTATTCGTATTTAGTTCAATTTTTAGCTATTCCCAAGAAGATTTAAAACCTTATGTACAAACTATTGGCAAAGCTTACTTTATCCCAAAACCTATAAAATACATAGCAAATATTGTAATTTCAAAAAACCAAGTATATAACTCAATAAACAAAGAAGATATTACACTTAAAAACATTAAAGAAAGTTATTATAAAAAATTAAAAAACAATGGTTTAAAAAAAGATAGATTTATAGAAAGCAAACTGAAATATACCATGTATAATTCAGACAATAATGGTACAGTTTTATATTTTGAAACCTCATCGAAAGAAGAATTTGCTAACTTATTATCTATTAAGAGTGATGGTGTGGTTATTTTGTATAAAGACGTAGTTTTAGAAATAACTAATAAACAAAAAGAAGAATTAGTAAAAAATGCACTTAAAGATGCAGAACAAAAAGCCAATGTAATAGCCAAAAAAAGCCATAAAAAATTAGGAAAACTACTTATGATTAAAGATGATAATTACCTAAAGACAAAAGAAGCTCTCTATTTTTACACTGAAGATCAAAAAATCTATCAATTAACCGTTAGATATGAGTTATTGTAGTTTTTTATTAATTGGATAAAAAAGATAAATTTGAAGGTAAATAAATATGATAATGTGTTTATTAAGAAGTTGGGTATTAAAACCAACGATTGTAACAAATTCTTTTCCTGATGTCTTAAACGATAAGGATAAACAATATAATATGAAAAAAAGCATCTTACTAATTCTCTTTTCAGTTACCGTTACGTTGATTAATGCCCAAATCCAAATATCAAAAATTCAGAACTATATAAAACCATAGTTTCAAAAGATAGTTAACTTTTTAATGTTGGGTTTAATACCTGTGATATTAGCCAATTTGAAATATTATGGAGTGATGATTTTGAGT
>DRQI01000241.1 GCA_011330545.1 Flavobacteriia bacterium | reverse complement strand
GATGCCGGTAAAGTAGCTATTATTGACGGTGATACGAAAGAAAAATTAGTAGTATTAAAAACCGGATTTGCAGTGCATATTTTAAGGACTTCTGCCTCAGGAAGGTATATATATTCAGTAGGTAGAGATGGTAGGATTACCATGATAGATACCTATACCAAAGTACCAACCATTGTTGCCGAAGGAAGGGGCGGATTTGACGCGCGTTCTGTTGAAGTATCTAAATACAAAGGTTTTGAAGACAAATACCTAGTCTTTGGTGGTTACAACCCAAGTCAAATCGTTATTTACGATGCACAGACCTTAGAACCGTTAAGCGTTACCAAAACAGCAGGAAACGCCTGTGATGGCGATAAAGAATTTATTGAAGAAGCCCGTGTTGCTTCCATTGTAGCCTCTCATACCGACCCGGTTTGGATTTGCAATGTTAAAGAAAGAGGAATGGTAGATTTGGTAGATTATACCGACCCTAAAAACCCAAAAATTACCGAAATACCCTCGGCAAGGTTTTTACATGATGGCGGTTGGGATTCTACCGGCCGGTATTTCTTGGTAGCAGCAAATGCCAGCAACAAAATTGTAGTCATTGATGTACCCAATAAAAAATTGGTGAAAATTATTGATGTCGGAATCAAACCACACCCCGGTAGAGGTGCCAATATTAAAAATAATTTAGGAAACCTTTGGTTAACATCACATTTAGGTGAAAATAAAATTTCTTGTATCAAAACCAATCCCGGAAAAGGACAATGGACAGTGGTAAAAGAAGTTAAACTACCTGGAAATGGCGGCGGTACCTTATTCTTAAAATCACACCCCAAATCACGTCATTTATGGGTTGACAGAACTTTAAACCCCGATAAAGAATTGCACTCAAGTATATTTGTATATGATACCAATACCTTAAAATTACTCAAAACTATAACACTTCCTGAAGGTGTTGACGGTAGGATGGTACATTTTGAATATAACAAAGCCGGTGACGAAGTTTGGGTTTCTGTATACATGGGCAAAGAAGCTGCCATTTTAATTTACAATGACAAAACACTCAAGTTAAAACAAATAATAAAAGGAGATTGGGTACAAAACCCAACCGGAAAATTCAACGTTTATAATACAACTCACGATATTTATTAACATGTAACTAAAAACATTCGGCAGCCAAGCTGCCGAATGTTTTACAAACTAGTAACCATGAGGGATTTATCACTATCCTTAGGATGTATATTGCTTATTTTCAATCTATTATCTGCTCAAAAACAAGAAATAGATACCACAAAAACAGAGCAGTTAAAAGAAGTGGTAGTCACGGCACAATACACACCGCAATCAGAAAAAAATGCCATTTATAAAGTCAACGTAGTAAATTCAAAAACCATTCAGGCCAAAGCCGCCAATAATTTAAGGGAATTATTACAACAAGAACTAAATTTTGAACTCTCACAAAATTCGGTTTTCGGCACAAGTATAGAATTACAAGGCATCTCTAAAGAAAATATTAAAATTCTAATTGATGGAGTTCCGGTAATAGGCCGTTTAAACGGTATTATTGACCTAAACCAAATCAGCCTATCAAATATAGAACGTGTTGAAATTATTGAAGGGCCGGTTTCTGTTTTCTACGGTACAGATGCTATGGGAGGCGTTATCAATTTAATCACCAAAAAAGAACAACAAAAAACATTAGAAGGCAATGCATCATCCTATTATGAAGATATCAATGCCTTAAATATCAACGGAAAAATAGGTTATAAATTCAATAAAAATACCTTACAAATTAATGGGGGCTACTATCATTTTGATGGCCTGTCAACCAATGATGCCCCACGTAATTTAAACTGGGAAGAGCGAAACCAACACTTTGGAAATGTAATGTATCATAGAGAATTAGGCTCATTGAACCTTATTTTTAACAGTAATGTAAACAATGAAAAATTAATCTCTATTGGCGAACCCGACAGGCGCGGTAACATCCTAGATAAAGATTACTATACCCGCAGAATAGACAACTATTTGAATTTAAAAGGAAAAGTCTTAGGAAATAAATTTGTAGACCTTACAGTTTCATATCTCGATTACCAACGGTACCATAATACATTTGATGTTGACCCTTTAGCCTCAAAAAGAATACGTGCAAAATCTGATAATAGAGACGATAATATTGTGAAATTTAATTACGGAGGTGTCAAAGCCCAATTAGGGAAAAATAAATTATCTGACAAAATAAACTATGCCATTGGCACAGATATCAACGTTGAATCTACAGAAGGCGCACGCATACGCAACAATAAGCAATCTATTACCAGTACCATTTTCTATTCAAGCGTCAATTATAAACTAGTTCATAATTTTGAAATACAACCCGCCGTACGGTATACTTACAATAGTAGTTATGGCTCACTGCTCTCCCCTGCATTGAATACAAAATTAAAAATTGACGAGCACAATAAAATCCGGTTTTCCTATGCAAGAGGCTTTAGGGCACCTTCGTTAAAAGAATTATTCCTAGATTTTCGTATCAGTGCCGGCCCGGTAACCTATATCATTAGCGGCAATGAAAACCTCGAAGTAGAAAAATCGCATAGCTTTAATTTACAATACACTTTCCATAAAACGTTTCATACAGCCGGTTCATTAGCCATAGAACCTTCTGTTTTTTATAATGATATTAATAATTTAATCGCATTAAGTGAGCTCGAAAATTTTAATAGAAATTATATTAATATTAATAAATTCAAATCGCTCGGTGGTAAAATTGATGTTACTTACCATCCGGTAGAGGCCTTTTCAATAAAAACAGGTTTTTCAATAATTGGAAGGTTCAATCAATTCAATGAAAATTTTGACACTAATAAGTACCTCTACTCTCCTGAGTTTGCCACTAACATTAATTATCAGCTAAAAAAGCAGCAAGTAGATTTTACCGTGTATTATAAATTTTCGGGCAAAAGAGAAGGTTTCTTTATTGACAATACAGACGATAGCTTGGTAAAAACTACTAGGGCAAGTTTTAACAATTTGAATGCTACGGTTTCAAAATCATTTTTAAAAAAGAACCTTAGGGCTTCCATAGGTGTTAAAAATGCATTTGACGTAACAGATATCGAAACCGTCAATGAAGCCGGACAAGCACATGCCCGAGATATGCAACTTTGGGGAAGGTCATTCTTTATAAAAACAACACTTAATTTCTAATACAATTAAATAGTACAACAATGAAAAAAGTAATTTATATAACTATTTTAGTGACATTGATAGCCACTAATTTAACAGCACAACAATTTGATTTATCAGCAGAAGTAAGGCCGCGTTATGAAAATAGGCATGGCTACAAAACACTCATCGATAAAAATACCGATGGCGCTAATTTTATTTCACAACGAACCCGTTTAAACTTTAATTATCAAAAAGATAAAATCAGGCTAGGCGTCACATTACAAAATATCAGGGTTTGGGGAGATGTAAGTACCTTGGCCAGTGATGACAAATCAACATCCTTACACGAAGCCTGGGCAGAAGCCATCTTATCAAACAAAGTTTCATTAAAATTCGGGCGTCAAGAAATTGTATATGACGACCATCGTATTTTTGGTAACGTAGGTTGGGCACAACAAGCGAGAAGCCACGATGCCCTGTTGTTTAAGTATACGCCAAACAAAAATAACAGGCTCGATATCGGGTTGGCATTGAATGCCGACAATCAAAGCCTTTTCGATGCATTATACAGCAACGCAGCAGGATACAAAGCCTTTCAATATGCTTGGTATCACGGAAAATTTGACAAATTTGGACTAAGTGTCTTATTGTTAAATACCGGAATAGAATATTTAGAAAATGTAGGCTTGCCCAATGAAAATCAAACCATAGATTACGTGCAAACAATGGGCCCAAGAATCACCTACAAAGCCGGAAAGTTCAATGCCAATGCCGCCGCCTATTTCCAAACCGGCAAGACTATCAATAAAGATGTAAGTGCATCGTACTTTACAGGAAATTTTAACTATAAAACCGGTGATAATTTTTCATTAGGAGCCGGTATCGAATATCTTTCTGGTAAAGATATGAATGATGTTAGTGGAGATGTGAAATCATTTGCCCCACTCTTTGGCACCAATCACAAATTTAACGGTTGGATGGACTATTTTTACGTTGGCAACCATGCAAATTCTGTAGGATTGACCGATATCAATGCCACCGTAGCTTATAAAAAAGATAAATTCTCTGCAAAAGTAATTCCGCACTTTTTCTCTGCGGCAGCCGATGTTTTTAACGGACTTACAAAAATGGATAACAATTTAGGTACAGAAATAGACCTAACCCTAGGCTATAAACTAGCCAAAGACATTTCAATAAATGCAGGGTTCTCTAAAATGTATGCTACAAATACCATGGAAGTATTAAAAGGTGGTGACAAAGATGCAGATAATAGTTGGAGTTGGATTATGATTACTTTTAAACCTCACCTATTTTCAACATCGAATAAATAATTATGAAAGTTACCAAAACCGATTCTTATGATTTAATAGGGGTCGGTTTTGGCTTTTTTGTAAATTTACCATCAGTATAGCCTTTCAAAAGAATTGAAGGGTTTTGATAAATTAAAAGGTACCACATGAGTTTACCCTACTATCATCAAATAGGAAAAGAAATAGAAGTCTTTGAACACTCCTATAAAAATAAAATTCCTTTTTTGCTAAAAGGCCCTACCGGAACCGGCAAATCGCGTTTCATAGAATATATGGCCGGTAAATTAGACAAAAAACTAATTACCATTGCCTGTCATGAAGAAACCTCTGCAACCGATTTGATTGGGCGTTTTATCATCAAAGGAGCAGAAGCTATTTGGTTAGATGGCCCTTTGACAAAAGCCGTTAAAGAAGGAGCCATTATCTATTTGGATGAAATTGCCGAAGCAAGGCCTGATGTAATAGTAGCCATACACTCATTAACCGACCACCGCAGGGAATTGTACATTGATAAACTAGGAGAAATTATCAAAGCACACGACGATTTTATGTTGGTAGCCTCCTTTAATCCCGGATATCAAAAAGGGTTTAAAGAACTAAAACCATCTACCAAACAACGGTTTGTAGCATTATCATTTACCTATCCCGAAGAAAAAATAGAAGCAGAAATACTTGTCAATGAAACCGATATCGACAAAGCAACTGCCAAAAAATTAGTGGCTATTGCTACTAAAATAAGAAACTTAACAGAACTCGGCCTTACCGAAACCGTATCGACACGATTGTTGGTAGATGCCTCAAAGTTGATACACAGTGGCTTGTCAAAAAGATTATCAACCCACGTAGCCATTGTAGAACCTTTAACAGACGATGTAGAGATTATCGAAGCACTGAGAGATTTGTGTGATTTAATGATATGAAATAATAAGCAATTTCAGTCAGCAGCTCGTAGTAAAAAACACTACTATAAAAATTAACCATAACTAACTACTCAATACTAACCCCTAACTACAAAAATGGCATTAGACGAATACATATACGGTAAAATAGCTAACTTTTTTTCAAAAAAAAAGAGAGAAACCGTAGAAGCAGATGCCAAAACGGTAAAATTAGATACTATCAAACCGAAATTGAGTATTTTAGCAAGAGCCGTTACCGGAAAACCTATCGATATCTATCCTGCCAAACGCGAAGGTGGCTATAAAAATAACAGCTTCTTCTTTCCCGCCCTGTACTTTGAATTTGATACCTATGAAGAAAACTTGTCATATTATCTATTTAGGGTATTGTACCTCGCTGTTCAAAAAAATTTAGGCCTTAATTGGAATGGACAAACCGAACATCCACTGGCAATATCACAAGAAAAAGCGGCAGCTACTTCGGGGCAAGTATTGCAACAATTATTTGAAGAATTTCCTATTACTAAACGCATACATACCGCGTTGATAAATCACTATACACAAAAAGCCACTCCGAAAAATCCGGAAGATGTTACGTTTATTTACGGAAAGTGGATGCAAAACACACCCGAAACAGATACCTCCGGCCGGCAACTCCAACATTTTAATGACAAAGCTAAAAAAGCCATTGCCGATGAAATCAAAACCATTTTAAAAGCAACCCCCGTAGAAGAAATTGTTTCACTGCAAATAGATAAAAAGCAACAAGAAGATTATGTGTTAACACACGATTTTGAAAAAATAGATACCGCTGAAGAATGGGATGGTGGATGGCGCGATTTTGATGGCGAAGACGAATTAGACGAGCATAGCAAAGCCCTAGAAGAACTCAATATGAAATATACCGTACGCGTTGATGACACAACACATTCAGTATACCAAACAGAATTTATCGAAAATACTACGGTAGCCGAAAGTGCCGAAATCAATACCGATGACTATAGCCTCTCGTATGATGAATGGGATTATACCAAAAGAGCCTATAAAGAAGGGTTTTGTAAATTATATCCTAAAACCATTCGTGAAACCGATTTGGCATATTATAAAAAAACCATACAAGACAATGCATCAACGCTACTGGGCTTGCGTAAAATGCTTACCAATATCAATAATAAATTCCAACAGCAACGCAGGCAAAACCAAGGCTCAGCATTTGATATTGACGCACTTACAGATTTATTTATCGATGTACAATTAAAACATACCCCTTCAGAAAATATTTATCTGTCTAAACGAAAAAAAGAAAAAGACCTCTCTATTTTAATGCTGTTAGACATCAGCTTATCGAGTGACGGTTATGCCGCTGGCAATAGGGTTATCGATGTAGAAAAACAAGTTTCTATTTTATTCGGAGAAATCTTACACGAGTTTCATGTTGATTTTTCTATTGACTGTTTTTATTCAAAAACTCGAAATTATGCAACCTATATAAGCATTAAAGATTTTGATGAAGACTGGAATAAAGCCAAGTACAAAGTAGGTGCCATTGAGCCCGAAGGATATACCAGAATAGGAACAGCCTTACGCCATTCGGGGGCACTGTTAGGCCAACGAAATACTAAAAACAAATGGTTGATTCTTATTTCTGACGGCAAACCCAATGATTATGATAAATACGAAGGCAACTACGGCGTTAACGACGTAAAACAAGCCTTACGCGAATTGAACGAACGCAATATCAACTCGTATGCTTTGGCCATAGAAGCCAATGCCAAATACTATTTGCCACAAATGTTTGGTTCAAACCACTATGAAATTTTAACAACTCCGGTAGAATTATTACAATCATTGGCAAAATTATATGATAGAATAAAACATAAGTCTTAACCTTTTGGCTGCACTTGAGGTAATATCACATCCGTCAAGTTAAACGCAGTCGAAACCTTTGTGATAACGTATATGACAAAAAAAGTAAAAATAACCTTCGCCATCGGCTTACAACTAGCTGTGATAGGCTCTATCGGCAGTTTTGTAAATTGGCCGTATATGAAACCCGTACTGATTACGGCAGGAATTTTTTTTGCAATTGCTATCGTCCTTTTTATTATTGACAATAGCAAAGACTAATTTTATATGTAAAAGTTGAATCCTTTTTTAAAATGACCAAAATGACCATACAAGAGAAAATAAAAAAACTTAAAAAAGAGAAAAATGCTATTATTTTGGCACACTATTACCAAGAAGCCGAAATACAAGATATAGCAGACTATGTAGGCGACAGCTTGGGCTTATCACAACAAGCCGCAAAAACAGATGCCGATATGATTGTATTTGCAGGAGTTCATTTTATGGCAGAAACCGCTAAAATTTTAAGTCCTGACAAAATCGTTGTCCTCCCTGATTTAGAAGCCGGCTGTTCATTGGCAGATTCTTGTCCCGCAAGTACTTTTGAAGAGTTTGTCAAAGCACATCCTGATCATACCGTTATTACCTATGTAAATTGTAGTGCCGAAGTAAAAGCCTTAACAGATATTGTTTGTACTTCGTCCAATGCCCTAAAAATAGTAGAATCTATCCCTAAAGACAAGCCTATTATTTTTGCCCCCGATAAAAATTTAGGAAAATATATCATTTCACAAACAGGCAGGGATATGCTTCTATGGGATGGAAGTTGCGTAGTACACGAGGCATTTTCAATAGAAAAATTACTAAAATTACATGAAAAACATCCCGAATCGATTATCATCGCCCATCCCGAATCTGAAGAACATATCATTAAGGTAGCGAGCTATGTGGGGTCTACTTCCGGAATGATTAATTATGTAAAAGAACATCGTGACCGGCGTTTTATCGTAGCAACAGAAGCCGGTATTTTATACAAAATGCAACAAGAAGTTCCCGGTACAGAATTAATTCCGGCACCGGCAAAAGAAGACAATACCTGTGCCTGTAGCGAATGTGCTTTTATGAAAGTAAATACATTAGAAAAACTGTATACTTGCTTACGCGATGAAAGCCCTCAAATAAATGTTTCTGACGAAATACGAAAAAAAGCATTAATTCCCATTCAACGAATGTTAGCACTCTCCAAATAATTATGATAACAACAGATTATTTAGTCATTGGTTCTGGTGTTGCAGGACTTACTTTTGCCGTTAAAATAGCTGAAAAATTTTCAGGTAGCAATGTTGTCATTGTCACCAAAGGCGATGAAGACGAATCTAATACCAAATATGCACAAGGCGGGGTGGCCATAGTATTAGATACCGAAGAAGACTCTTTTCAAAAGCACATACAAGATACTTTGATTGCCGGCGACGGGCTCTGTGATAAATCAGTAGTAGAAATGGTCATTAAAGAAGGCCCTCAACGATTAAAAGAACTCATTGTTTGGGGGGCAAATTTTGACTTGGATGCCGAAGGTAATTTCGAATTGGGAAAAGAAGGCGGCCATTCAGAATATCGCGTAGTACACCACAAAGATATTACCGGCTATGAAGTAGAAAGGGCATTGTTGCAACGCGTACACCAATTGCAAAATGTAACCTTATTATCACATCATTTTGCCATAGACCTTATCACAGAACACCATTTAAAAAAGGTAACACCCAAAACAGTATCCTGTTATGGTGCCTATGTCTTAAACGAAAAATCGGGCGATATCATCACCATCCATGCCGGTAGTACCCTACTCGCTTCGGGCGGAATAGG
>DRQI01000240.1 GCA_011330545.1 Flavobacteriia bacterium | reverse complement strand
CATTGACAGGATGATTAAAAAATATCAAGTTGGCGGACTTATATTTATGCAAGGAACACCCCAAAAACAGGCAACCTTAACCAATCACTACCAAGCCATTTCTAAAATACCGCTTTTAGTGGCTATCGATGCCGAATGGGGGCTCGATATGCGGTTGAAAAATACCTATCGTTTTCCATGGAATATGACCTTAGGTGCCATTCAAAACAATCAACTCATCGAAGCATTCGGCAAACAAGTAGGAAAACACTGTAAACGTATCGGTGTAAACTATAACTTTGCTCCCGTAGTAGATATCAATATCAACCCTAAAAACCCTATTATTGGCAATCGTTCTTTTGGTGGCGATAGAGAAAATGTAGCCGCAAAAGCCATAGCTTTTACCAAAGGGATGCAAAGTGAGAGTGTACTGGCCTCAGCAAAACATTTTCCGGGGCATGGCGATACCGATGCCGATTCTCATAAAACCCTGCCTTCTATTCCGTTTTCTAAAGAGCGCCTAGATTCTATTGAATTGTATCCTTATAAGAAATTATTTGAAGCCGGTATTGCCAGTGTTATGGTAGCCCATTTGAGTGTTCCGAGTTTAGAGCCCGATGAAACAGTGCCTTCATCCCTGTCAAAAAATATTGTAACCGATTTGTTAAAAAACGAATTGGGCTTTGAAGGGTTGGTAATTACCGATGCCTTAGACATGAAGGGCTCTGCCAACTATGCAACGCCGTCAGATGTCAATGTAGCGGCTTTTATGGCCGGTAGCGATATTCTTTTGATTCCGCATGAAGTTCCGCAAACCGTTATAAAAATTAAAAAAGCCTTAGAAGAAGGTACTATTACCGAAGCCCAATTGAACCTTTCGGTAAGAAAGATTTTAAAAGCCAAATATTGGGCGGGTTTACAACATTACAAACCGGTAGATTTAAAAAATATCCAACAAGATTTAAACAGTGTTGAAAATGATGCCTTACACCGAAAACTGGTAGAAAATTCAATTACCGTCTTAAAAAATGACGGTGGCGATTTGCCCATTAAAAACCTCTCCGGAAATAAAATTGCCTATGTAAAATTAGGGGATGCCGATAACAAAACATTTATCAACAGGTTAAATGATTACACACAAGTAGATGTAATTTCAGGAAAAACGTTAGACGTAATCATAGACAAACTACAACCCTATAGCTGTGTAGTAATTGGTTACCATAAATCAAATGCCACCCCTTGGAAAAAAATGGCATTTGCCAATCAAGAATTGGTTTGGCTACAAGAAATTGCGAGAAAAAAATGCGTTATCCTAGACATTTTTGCGAGTCCGTATAGCCTGTTAGACATAAAAACATTTACCAATATTGAAAGTGTTATAGTGTCGTATCAAAATAGTGATATCGCCCAAGATATTTCTGCACAATTAATTTTCGGTGCCTTATCGGCCAAAGGAAAATTGCCCGTAGACATCAATGATACTTTTGTAAAAGGTTACGGATTGGAAACGACTGATTTAAAACGCCTGTCGTACGGCTTGCCCGAAGAAGTAGGGATGAGTAGTGAAAAACTAAACAAAATAGATTCAGTGGCCAATAGTGTGATTAAAGAAAAAATGGCTCCGGGAATGCAGGTACTAGTGGCTAGGCATGGCAAAGTGATTTTTAGAAAAAGTTATGGGTACCATACTTATGATAAAAAACAAAAAGTAAAAAAAGACGATATTTACGATTTGGCTTCATTGACAAAAATTTTAGGGGCGCTGCCCATGATTATGAAAGCCGAAGAAGAAGGCAAGTTTACCTTAGAAGATGAATTGGGCGATTTAATGCCTGTATTAAAAAATAGCAATAAAGATACCATAACCGTTAAAGAGGCCCTTTCGCACTATGCAAAAATAAAATCGTGGATTCCTTTTTATTTAGAAACCATCGATAGTATTACTAAAAAACCGCTGCCAAAATTTTATAGGCAAAAACGCTCTAAGAAATTCAATATAAAAGTGGCTGAAAAATTGTATTTGCGCACAGATTATACCGATACTATTTTCAAGCGGATTGCCGATGTAGACCAATATAAAAGGTTGCGGTATCGATATAGCGGGTTGCCATTCTATTTGTTTAAAGATTATTTAGAAAAACAATATAAAACCCCGTTAAATATATTAGACGACCAGCTGTTTTTCAAGCCGTTGGGGGCAAATACAATGACCTATAAACCGTTAGAGAAATTTAGCAAATACAGAATTGTTCCTACCGAAAAAGACAATTATTTCAGGCATCAGTTATTACAAGGAGACGTGCACGATATGGGTGCTGCTATGTTAGATGGCGTAAGTGGCAATGCCGGTTTGTTTGCCGATGCCAATGATGTTGCCAAAATGATGCAACTCTATTTACAAGGAGGTTTTTACGGAGGAAAACGCTATTTAAAAAATAAAACCTTACAGAAATTTAACCATCGGTATTTTGAAAAGGATAGTGTACGAAGAGGTTTAGGATTTGATAAACCACAATTTAACGGCGAGGCAAAAGCTTCTTGCGGTTGTGTATCTGCTAAAAGTTTTGGCCATAGTGGCTTTACCGGGACGTATGCATGGGCTGACCCCGAAACCGAATTGGTATATGTGTTTTTGTCAAACAGGGTATATCCTACCATGTCAAACAATAAATTGGGTAAAAAAAATATCAGAACCGACGTACAGCGGCTGATTCAAGAAGCAATTATTAAATAAGATTATAGCAATACGGTTATTTAGTTTTTGCCAATAACAATACAGATAAGATACTGGCTGCCAGATAAAACAAGGCATATTGCCATCCGAAAAAATGCGCTATTGCCAAACTTTGTAATGTATAAAATAACGGGAATGCGGTTAGGCCTATGGCAAATTTGGTGGTACTCACAAATTCTATTTCCTCAATCTTCGGAAGAAAAATCCTGTAAATAAGTAACGGAAAAAAGCTGTTAATGGCAACTCCTAATTTTAAAGTTTTCCAAACCGTAGATGGCTCTTTTTTAGAGATGGTATTAGTGATAGAAGCTTCTAAATTACTATTTGGCAAACGCTGTATAAGTTCATTGGCCATCAGTGGGTTCAAAAAATCAATAGCTCCTAACTTTGTGATGGTTTCTTCATACTTTTCAACGGGAATATGTGTTGTTAATTCTTTCAATTTTTCATGGACAATGGCCTTTAAATTCTGAGTGGAGGTGTTTAACGCTTCCTCGTCAAAATAATCATTTGCCAATATAGGTTCGCCATAGTAAACAGATACACTCTCGCCAAAAACAGCAGCATTGGTATAATTTAATCCGATAGGGACAATGTGGAGTTTTAAATCAGGATTTTGTGCCAATGCCCCAAAAGTTATTCTGGTAAATCCCTTGCTCAGCGGCCGTACCCACCGCCGGATGTCATGGGTACCTTCAGGAAATATCAGCAAACAGCCTTTTTTGTTGAGAATGTGATAACACGTATTAAAAATAGCTTCATTTTTGGCGAGGGTTTCTTTGCCGTCTCTCATCCTGTAAATAGGGATGAGGTTTAATGTTGACAAAAACCAATGTACAGGTTTGAGTTTAAAAGCGCTGGCTCGTGTTAAAAAATGTATGGTACGAGGCATGGTAGTGGCTATGAGCAATGGGTCAATCAACGCGTTTTTATGATTGGAAACAAATAAGATAGCCCCCTTTTTAGGGATGTTGCCTACATTGTGAACACTTATTTTTTTAAAGAAGAAAAATAATCCCGTGCCAATAAATATTTTAAAAAAGCGATACCAAATACGTTTTAACACTATACGATAATTTTAGTTGATTTTGACTTTTTAGACCAGTAGGATGCAATAACCAAGCCCGATAAAATATCCCAAATACCCCAAAAAGCAACACATAACGCCATACCTCCCAGGCCATCAAAAAATGCAAATACCAACAATAATCCCAATCCCGAATTTTGAATACCGGTTTCTAAGGCCATTGTTTTCTGGTTGCGATACGAAAGTTTCATCATCTTAGCGAAATAGAAGCCTCCTAACAACCCTAAGAAATTATGGAGTATCACGAGGTAGATTACATATTGAATGTATTCAGTAAAAATATCCAGGTTATTATAAAAAGCAACTGCGATAAAGAGCATTAAGATAAAAACAGAAATAGGTTTTAAAATTTTGGCAATTCTCACCGCTGAAGTTGGCCGGTATTTTCTGTACAACATACCCAAAAATAACGGAACCCCTAAAATTAATGTAACCAATTTTGTCAGTTCAAAAGGGTTCATTTCTACGGTTCTTAAAATTTGAGCCGTAGGCTCGTATAAATTGCCCCAAAATGCTAAGTTTAAAGGTGTCATAATGATAGCAACTAATGTTGCAAAAGCCGTTAAACTTATTGATAGCGCCGTGTTGCCTCCCGAAAGGTGTGTTAAAAAATTAGAAATATTACCACCCGGGCATGCAGCTACTAAAATCATTCCGAGTGCAATGCTAGGGGTTGGGTTGATAATATTTACCAGTGTAAATGTAATTAACGGAAACAATACAAATTGCGAAAAAATACCTATTAATACCAATCGCGGATTTTTAAAAAGGCGCCTAAAATCTTCGGTAGTAATTTCCAGTGAAACCCCAAACATAATAATGGCCAAGGCAATATATAAGGCCCAAAGGCCATTATCATCAAAGTTTAGTTTTAAATTGTCTAAAATTTTGTGCGTATTAATTAGTAAAAGCATATTCAATAATGTTTGCACCCATTTGTAATGCCTTTTTTCGTATTGCCGGTGGGTCATTATGTACAACCTGGTCTTCCCAGCCGTCACTTAAATCGCTTTCATAGTCATAAAAACAAACCAATCGGCCTTCATAAAAAATACCGAAGCCCTGTGGCGGTTTGCCATCGTGTTCATGAATTTTAGGAATGTTTTTAAAAGAATATGTTTGATGGTAAATTGGGTGATTGTATGGAATTTCTTGCAATGTCGCGTTCGGAAATATTTTTTTGAGCTCTTTTCTTATAAATTTATCCAATCCGTAATTATCTGAAACATGCAAAAAACCACCGGAAGTTAAATAGTTCCGTAAGTTAGTAACGTCATTTTCTGTAAAGAAAACATTGCCGTGGCCGGTCATAAAAACAATCGGGTAATTAAATATCTCTGAACTGCTAGCTTCTACTGTTACCGGTTTTGTATCAATGGCCGTATGGATATTTTCATTGCAAAACCGTATTAAATTGGGAACGGAAGTCGGATTCGCATACCAATCACCGCCGCCATTATATTTCAAAATACCTACTTGTTGTGCGCTGGCCGCAAATGAAACAAATACGATTAGAATTAAAAAACGATACATAATTTTTTATAGTGGTTGGTAACAAACCTACATAAATTTTTTCATTTTTTGTTTATCGTATATGGTGAAAAATGCATGAAAGGGTTTTTTTGGGTGTAATACCTCGTTCGCTTGTGTCTAGGTAGTTTATTTAATCGAAAAGAATTCCTCTAGGCTCTGCCTCGAGCCTGCCAGCCGCAGGCAGGGTTTCCGATTTACCTCTCCTTGGGAGAGCCCGCCTGACGGTAGGCAGGGTCGAAACTGCCTTTTGCAGTTTCGGGTGAGGTAAAATACCAAATTTCGGTTTTTGACCCTAAGGTCAAAGCTTGTGCCCTGCTTGACTGGGTATGAAACCAGCGAAATACCCCATGGCTTGCCTCGGGGATAGTTGGTTTCAAGAAATTTTTTATTGCAATATCGATAAAAAAAACCATACTAAGTATCTCAGTATGGTTTTAAGGTTAGTTGTTGATTACTGTTGGGTTATGTTACCACCTCGGTAGCAACGTTAACCCGGGTCTGGGTGTTGTTAATTTTTTGCTTTTCAACAGCAGAACACGCACTGGTGGTTTTACATGCATTTAAGGTAGCAAGAGCTACGATAAAAACAAGTGCTATTACAATTTTTTTCATGAGAATATTTTTTTAGAACACCTTTTTAATCAATTGATTAGGGTGAACTGTGTGCTCTATAACGTTCAACTGAACCAGTTTATTTTGAATGTTGTTGATTAATTTTTTTGAAATGGCTTTTTGGGTATTCCATTGTGTTATCGAAAGCCATGCTATTACATCTTCTGTTTTTTGTTGGTAGCGATTGGCAAAAAGTTCTACTAAGTCCTTATTTTCCAAGGGGTTTTTAAAGGGGGCAAGTTGTTTGTTGATGACTTTTATAATGGTAGCAATTGCGTCTTTTTGTGTTAGCAATACGTCATCGCGAACTGCCATTACAAAACAAGGCCAAGGCGTGGTAACGGTATCAATTCTTCGAAAAATACCGTTATCAACATACGGCTTTGTGGTAAAATATTCCCATAAAAAATAATCGGCAGTACCTTGAGTCAAAGCAGCAACACCGCCGTGGAGGTCTTTGACAATTTCATAGCGCAGCGTATCCATATTAAAACCTTGGGTATGGGCATTTACCTTAGCCATTAATTGCGAACCCGAGCCATAACGGCTAATAGCAATGCGGGCATTTTCTAATTCTCTTACTTTTGTAAACTTAGAATTTGCAGCTACATGAATGCCCCATCGCAATGGTGACTGTACATATACTTTTACGATTTTACTTTGATTGCCATTGATGATATCTTTGATAATTCCTTCGGTTAAGATAATGGCAATATCAATACTGCCTTCGCGAAGTGCCGTACACATAGCACCGGTACCTCCATAAAATTCTTTCCAACGCAGTTCAATACCTTTTTTCTTAAATTGGCCTTTTTCAATGGCTAAGTGCCAAGGTAAATTGAAGTGCTCAGGAACTCCGCCAATAGTAATAGTTTGCATTATAAAGAGTTAAGTTCTCGTTCTTGTTTTTTTGTAAGTTGCTGTACCACCAATTTATAAGAGATATCAATCCATTGATAGAGTAGGCCGTCATCCACAGAATTGTCTAGCAGCACATTATTCCAATGTTTTTTGTGCATATATGCCTGTGTGCTTAGACAGGGATATTGCGCCCTTAGTTCTTCAATTTCATCAGGATTTGCTTTTATGCTAAAACTGGTAAAATCATTGACATCTGTGGCCGTAAACATTTTTCCCAATACTTTAAAAACCAAAATATGGGGTAATTTCGGAAAAGGAAAAGAAGCCGTTACTCCTTTTTTTGAAAGGCAATATGAATGATATTCTTCAATATTCATACCCTATTGAGCAAGCTTGTCTAAGGTATAAACTATCAATTCCTCTACGGGTTTATACGGATTTTTGCTAAAAGTACCATTGGCTCTATTGGCGATGATGGCATTCATAGAAATGGCCTGATGCCCTAATAGGCGCGATAATCCGTAAATGGCAGAAGTCTCCATTTCTAAATTTGAAATACGTACTCCGTTAAAAGTAAAATTATCCATTTTATGGTTTAAATTGACAT
>DRQI01000239.1 GCA_011330545.1 Flavobacteriia bacterium | reverse complement strand
TTTAGATGCTGATAAAAAAACTTCTTCCAATTGCAAGGCAGAGCTACTCAAATACACAATATTGGTTTTGGGAATTTGTCTTTTTAAAACCTCAAATTCGATATATGAAATATGAATAAACGATAAGATATCATTCTCGGCAAAATCAGAGATATTTGCGATGCCGTTTTTATCAGAAATAACCTTTTTGCTCTTGTCTTCATTAAAAACAACTACATTGCTAATAGGAAATTTTGAATCGGCATCTAAAATAGTAATCGATTGTGCCATAGAAGTATAGGAGGTAAGATATATAACAAGTAGCAAAATTCTCTTCATAATCAACTAAATACTGCTTTTAAAACTTCTAATGACGTTGGTTTGTGAAATCCCGGCAAATGTAATTCAAAATATTGAATAATATTTTCTAGTAAAAATTGCCTTTCTTTCTTGGTAAATTTTAGCTCATGTAATACATCAAAATGTGTGCCGAGCAGCCTTTTAAAATGTGTTAAATTTTTTCCTGATAGATAGTGCTTTGACAATGGTTGGTTTACAAATTTTCCGTTTTCTAAATCAAAATACAGTGACCCTTCTTTTGATTCGGGATAAAAGCCTAAATACTTTGTTAAATTCATTAAAAAAAGCAAGTGAAAATTGGCAGACATCGTATGGGTATCTAGCCATATAAAAG
This sequence comes from Flavobacteriia bacterium, assembly GCA_011330545.1. Classification (GTDB taxonomy): domain Bacteria; phylum Bacteroidota; class Bacteroidia; order Flavobacteriales; family Flavobacteriaceae; genus Aureibaculum. The sequence continues at coordinate 2,589 of DRQI01000239.1, read as the reverse complement.
CGGTTTCAATATAGGCAAATAAGTGTTGGTTCACTTCTTCTTCACGAAGAACTTTTGATAATATTTCAGACAGAAATACAGCAATGGCCTGTTTTGTAACTTCTAAAGGAATTGTACTATAAGAATGGCTTATCGTGGCTTCATTGATAAAGTGCAGTGTTTTTGCCGAATTATAATTGGCCGTAATTTCTAATTGTGTTAACGGTTGAAAAAATGCCGGTGATAACTTTCCTGTTTTTTGTTTAAAGATTCGCTTTACCAAATACGATTTGACGCCCAGTTCTGTATAGCACTTTACAATCATGTCATAATCGGCATATTTAATGGTATTTAAAACAATTGCTTTGGTAGTGATAATCATTTATTATAGCTCTTGTATTGAACAAATGGAGCCCGTTTTAAAAATTTATATTCTGCCACTTTTTTATCTATTATTGTGGTTTTCCATCTGTTTAGTTTATTGTATAATCATTTTTTTGGTGCTTACAATTGTGTCTTCTGAGACTATTTTTAAAATGTACATGCCTGTTGACAGCTCATCTGTCTTTATAATAATTATATTGTTTTTCATTATTATTGTTTTCAATAATTGTCCTTTTAGGCTCATGAGTTTTAGAATATAATTTTGTTCTTCAAGTCCATTAATTTTAACTGTTATTTTGTTTTTAGCAGGATTGGGATATAGTTTAATAGTAACTTTTGGCAGGATATTGTCATTAGTATTTAATACCGAAGTGTATTCATAAGCGCCTATATCGTAATCCATGCCGCTAGGCCTGTTGTTATTTTCAAAATCAACATTCGGGGCATCAATTGAGTTTCCATTATCTATCGCCGGCGAATCACTCCGTAAGTGAAAATTATCTGTAGAGCTATCTACAAATAACGGGGCTTGCAGAATGCTATAATCACCGTATAACGTTCCTGATGCCGTATTGTTTCCATAAAAAAGGTTGTGGTCAACGACACCTTGGCTTTTAATTTGCTTAATGGCTATTTGAGCACTGTTATTACTACAGATATTGTTTCTTATTGTTACATCTTCGGCATCAGGATTGTCTATCACAATACCATATCCCCAACCGTTGTTATAAGAACCATTTTGATAACAAGTATTATTTATTATTTGTATATGTTTTATCGGTTTAAGGCCTGTAAATCCGATATCACTCCACGCGCCGAGTTCAATGCCCCCATATTTATTGTTATAAACGATATTATTAAAAATAGTAACATATTCTAGTAAGCCTCCGCTTTCTGAAGCCATGGCTATTCCGCTTTCTGAACAGTGGTGCACTGTATTTTGATATATATTTATGTGGTGGGTATGCAAATCCCAAGCGTCTGCATAAATACCTAATCTGTTATTGAGGTGGTGTACCGTATTTTGATATATGTTTATATTAAATGAGCCTTCTTTGATATCAATGCCTTCGCCTCCATTGGTACCCGGGCCATTGTTATGGATATTGTTATTTAAAATATCACAATTATTTGAATTGGCTATTGATATACATTCTTCGCCCCCGTCATTACAGGCTAATTCTACTTCGTTGTTTTCAAGGGTAACGGTATTGCTATTCCATACGCCAATACCACTTGAATAAGTGTTATACGTGGTGTTATTTTTAATAATTATGTGTGTAGAATTGTCTATGAAAACAGCGGCATAATCTGAATTTTTAAGTGTTAACCCAATAACCTGAATATAATTTTTATCAGAAATATCAAACAACCCGTTCCAATTACTTCCCCAAGAAATGCCTGTTCCATCAATGATAACTTGGTCATTTCGATAATGGGTATAGACAATATAATTATGGAGGGTACCTGAATTTTTAACAATTACCCGCTCATTGTAAATCCCTGCTTTAATCAGTACGGTATCTCCCGCAGTTAGGGTATTGGCTGCTTTTTGTATTGTTTTCCACGGTTGGTTTTCTGTTCCTTGGCTTGCATTGTTTCCATTGGGGGCAACATAATAAGTATTGGCTTGAATACTATATGGAATAAACAATAGAAATATGGTAAAGTAATGATTCATAAACCTAAGCGTCAATTAAACTAATTCTAACCTTTTAAGTCGCATATAAAATGACCCATTTTCTAATTAATAATTGCTATTTTGGTAATTGAGGTTTCAGACCTATCCGGTAGGGTTAACAACACGATATAAACCCCTGAAGCCACTTTTGTGCCGGCTAAATTTGTTTTGTCCCAAATAACTTTGCCTCCTTTTAATTCTTGGCCTTCTACTACATTGGTTTCGTGTACTAAACGTCCGGCCGCATCTAAAATTTTAACGTTGGTACCCCTAGGTAAATGAGTGCCGTTTCTACCGTCTATGGTTACAAAAGCATGTTCTTTCTTTACAGGATTCGGGTAAGCATACACTTCGCCTAATGTATCTCCAAAAGGAGCCACATTGTTGTTAAAGGCAACAATGCCTTTGTTGGTAGCAAAGAAAACTTTGCCACTACTATTATCAACTTTTATTTTTATAATTTTATTGGAAGGCAACGGCGAGTTTTCTTTGTTAAAATTAAACAGCGTTTCTCTTCCTGACGGATTTGTGGCCAATACGCCTCC
>DRQI01000238.1 GCA_011330545.1 Flavobacteriia bacterium | reverse complement strand
TTGCCGGTGAGGTGTTAAATATTGATGCGGTTACCGGCGGATTCAATTTCCAAAATGCTTGGACTGGGGGCTATATTGCCGGAAAAGCTATGGGAGATTCTATCCTATAATTTTTCCATTCATTTGTACAAAAGCCTCGGCAGCCGTAGTATTTATTTCAATACCCCTGAACTTTTCCATGAGAGCATGATTGCAATCTTCGGCCTTGTAAAGGCTATCGGGCTTTTGACTGGTATGGCAATAAACCGCTTTTCTTTTTTGTTCTTGGGTAGCGGTAATGTCGACATAATCTGTAGGTGTGAATCCTGTAGTTTGGCTACCGGTACACACTTCGAAAAAATACAAGGCAAACGATTTTTTCATCTTTATCCAACTTTGTATGGCCAACAGGCTTGCCACCTGATGGTCTTTATGCGAATCTATCGGCCAATGTGCAAAAACAATATCGGGTTTTTCGGCACGTAATAATTGGTATAATTTCTCTACCCAATCATTGGTAACAATAGTATCGCCGTCTATTTGCCCGGCAAAAAGCGGTTTGGCATTTAAAATACCACAAGCAGCTTTTGCTTCGCCGGTTCTAATCTTAGAAGCATCTTTATGAGACACTCCTTTTATACCGGCTTCTCCTTTAGTTATATAAATAACCGTTACCAAATGCCCTTTGTTTGAGAACTTTGCCAGCGTTCCGCCACAACCACTTTCAGGATCATCGGGATGGGCACCCACACATACAATCTTTAACTTGTTATCTTTTGTAACTTTTGTCATGGAAGAAGCTGTGAGCGAGCCTAAGCCAACTGTCATAGCTGCAGCCATCGATTTTTTTGCAAATGACCTTCTATTCATCAAAATAGTTTTTAACTTTGCATGTAATATAAAAAATTTTATCATGAAAAAGGCAATTGTAACTTCAATAATCGTATTATTTTATTTTTTAGGCCACAGCCAAAATGCGAATGAGCATTATATTAAGGGGATGGATTTGTTCGACCATAAAAAATATAACGATGCCATTGCTGAATTTTCATCGGCCATTAAGGCAAACTCTAATTTTAAAGAAGCCCTTTTTAAAAGGGGTGTTTGTTTTGAATTTTTAGAAGATTACGAAAAGGCTGTCAACGATTTTACAGCGATTATTACCATTGACCCTGCCAATGCACAGGCACATTATAATAGGGGGTTGGCATATAAAGAATTAAACGAATACACAAAGGCTATTACCGATTTTTCTACTACCATAAAATTTAAGCCGTTACATAAGTATGCTTACTATAATAGGGCTTTGTCAAAATTGGCTTTAGACGATATTGAAGGTGCTTGTGTAGATTTGTCAAAATCTGCTGATTTAGGTATTGAGCGGGCTTCTGAAATTTTTAGGTATACCTGTAAGTAGTTCTTTTTAGATAACCATATATTTATAAACATCTGGCCGTAACGTTAGTTCGAATGTTTTTAGTTGTAAAAATGTATCGAGAGTTCAAAATAGCCTGACGTTTTACTAATTGTGGATTCTCCATCCCATAGTTGCTTTTTTGATGCTACTTTATGCCTTACAATAGCATTACACTCCAATTTTTTTACTGCGCCTTTCTAAGATAATATTGTTGCGCCAAACGCCCTTTGTTGTCATTCCAACTTTTTCACGATAGCCTATCTCTCTGAATCCAAGTTTTTTATGCATTTTTAAACTCGCTGTATTCTCAGGAAAAATACCCGACTGCAAGGTCCAAAAACCTTCGTTTTCACTCTCGATAATTAATTTTTGCAATAGTTTTGTGCCAATGCCCCTACCGCCGTAGTTTGTATTGACATATACACTTACTTCGGCTACGCCTCTATATACATCTCTGCTCGATACCGGCGATAAGGCCGCCCAACCTACCATTTTATCGTTTATTAAAGCCGCTATCCTACACGATTTTATATGCGCTTTATCCCATACCGGCCATGAAGGGGTTTTTGTTTCAAAGGTTGCGATACCGGTTTCAATTCCCATTTTATAAATAGCGGCAACTGACTCCCAATCAGAGGCTTGTATGTTTCTTATTTTAAGTTTCAAGCTATAAACTATTCTATTTCTTAAGGATTAACACCTTACAAAAATATAGTTTATTTTTGAATGCTATTCTTCTACAATGGTGAAATTTTTAATGGCTTGATTGGGTTCAATAATATTATACCCTTTTCTAAAATCTTATTAAATTTTTCTTCTAAAGCCGTAAACCGTATTTCATTATTTTTATCGAACAGTTCTGAAGCCTTTATCAGATTAAATTTTTTAAGTGGTTTTGGTACATCTTCTTATTAATTTTTTATATCGAACTCATTTAATCTTTTTGGGTTAAAAAGAAAATTAGCGGGTTTGTGGTTTATTGAAGGCTTCATTGAGTTCATCATGTGAAATAAACGATTCTTATTGTCATAGCCATGCCTTTAAGGTTTTCTTAAGACAGTTTTATTTCTTTTTTAACGTTGTTAACGTATTTCAATTGACAACTATGACGAGTGAGCCTCAAAAAAGTAACACACATTAATCTAAAAAAATAAGAAGAAGGTTTTGTATTTGATAAAACTTCTAGAGCGTTAAACCGCTATTTCTCCTCTATGAGGTTGTAGGGCATCTCTATACATAATCATATCTTTTTCATCGACAATAATAAAGGCTATGGCATAAAACTCAGATAGTGGCTTGCTGTCAATTTGGTAAAATTCTAATTTCTCTTGAATGGCAAATTCTTCTAAATGTACACAGTGGTGTTTTGCAATTTCTAAGGCTTCATTACCCCTAAAATCCCAAATTAATTTTATTTTTCTCATTGCATTATTTCCCATGTACTATTTTGCTGTTTTAAAAATTCTTGAGTAGAGCCTACTTCTTGATTTCTAAAAAATACAACTTTATTTTAAGAAGCGGCTAATTTACTAAATAGTTAGGTTTCCTTTTTATTACTTGCAACTTTTATGCTGTATATTGGCTAAAAATTTATCTTTGCAATATTCTTTTTCATACAATTAGATGTCAAAAAAATCTCTATTTCTGGTTCTTATACAATTTGCATGTTTTGCTTTTTTTGCATTAGATGGACATCTTTTTGCCAAAGGCTCTTTGCTAATTATTCAAATTTTAGGGGTTGGTATCGGTTTATGGGGAATAGCCGCCATGAGGATAGGAAATGTAAACATTCAGCCCGAAGTAAAGCCCAATGCGGTATTTGTTTCAAGCGGCCCTTATAAAATTATTAGAAATCCGATGTACAGCGGTATATTGATTTTTTTCGGAATGTCTGTCATAAATCATTTTACGCTATTGCGATTAGCAATTTTATTACTATTGGCAACCGTTTTATTAATGAAAATTTTTATGGAAGAACAATTTTTAATCGAAAAATTCGGAATACGATACGAACAATACAAACAAAAAACACATCGTTTAATCCCTTTTATTTTTTAATCAAATAATGTCAGTAGCACTTGATTTTATATTTAAAGCCCCGATGGCAACCCTTCCTGAAAAAGGAAGTTTTACATGGAAAGCCCCTAGTAACATTGCCTTGGTAAAATATTGGGGAAAGCACGGTATGCAATTGCCAAAAAACCCGTCTATAAGTTTTACCTTAGACGCTTGTCATACAATAACAACTCTTGAGTTTAAAAAGAACAAAAAGGCTCCCGAAGTTGGAATTAGAGATATGCAAGTTCCTACTGATAAAGAATTTAAAATTGATATTTTTTTAGATGGTGTAAAAAAACCTGAGTTTCGTAAAAAAGTTGCTATTTTTATAACTAGAATTGCTAAACTGGTTTCCTTTATCAGTGATTATGATTTAGTAATAAAAACGCACAATTCGTTTCCTCATAGTTCGGGTATTGCCTCTTCTGCCAGTGGCATGGCAGCTTTATCTTTATGTATTATGAGTATGGAAAAAGCATTAAATCCTACTATGACGGATGAACTTTTTTACAAAAAAGCCTCTTTTTTAGCACGGCTGGGTTCGGGTAGTGCCAGCAGGAGTATCGAAGGCCCGGTAGTGGTTTGGGGCAAACACCAGGATATGAAGGGCAGCAATGACCTTTACGGGATACCCTTTCCTTTTGCCATTCACAAAAACTTTAAGAATTTTCACGATACCATTTTATTAGTAGATAAAGGCGAAAAACAAGTTTCTAGCACTATTGGGCATAATTTAATGGTTAATCATCCTTTTGCTAAAGAACGTTTTAATCAAGCCTCAAAAAATCTCTCTTTATTAAGTGAGACACTTCAAAATGGAGGCCTAGATGCTTTTATAAATATTGTTGAAAGTGAAGCTTTAACCTTACATGCGATGATGCTCACTAGCCATCCGTATTTTATATTGATGAAACCCAATACACTTTCTATTATTAACAAAATATGGGAGTTTAGGGCACAAACCAACGCCCCTATTTGCTTTACCCTAGATGCCGGTGCCAATGTACATGTACTCTATCCCGAAAAGGAAAAAACGCGTATTAATCAATTTATAATGAACGAATTACTTCCTTTTTGCCAAAAAAATCACTATATTTGTGACAGGGTCGGATTTGGAGCTAAGCAAATTTTGTAATTGATATTGAAGTCCTGTCCTTATGCTTGTGTTTATTTGTAAAGCCTATTTTTTGGGAAGCAATACACCGGTACAACTGGAGATTAGAATAACAAAACTATATTTTCGTCCAGCTTATAAAACAAGCTGAAATAGTATGTTTTGTTTTTATTAACCTTAAATCTTCAGTCATGAAAAACTACATTTTTAGCTACGTATTTATTTTTATTTTCTCGATAACGGCAATGGCACAAAAAGATACCATTTGGTATGATGCCAATTGGAATAATACTATAAAAGACCAAGCATCTTATTATAGAACTCCCATTCAAAAAAAAGGCAACGGCTATCTGCTTACCGATTATTATATCTCAGGAAACAAGCAAATGGTTGCTTTTTCTTTAGAACCTAATGAAAAACATTTTCATGGAAATATAATCTACTATTTTGAAAATGGAAATATCTGGCAAGAAGCCGAATATAAAGACGGGGTATTGCACGGCATTAGAAAAAGAAATTATGAAAGTGGCAAGGTTAAAAACGTCAGAACGAATGTAGATGGAAAAATTCACGGTAAATGGACTGAATATTATGAAAACGGGCAAATTAAAGAAATGGGCAACTATCAGGAAGATGAAAGGGAAGGGCTATGGAAAGAATACTATAAAAGCGGTAAGTTGAAAGCCCAAGGCAATTATAAGGATGGCAAAAAAGTAGGCGATTGGAACTTTTATTATTACGACGGCACCGAAGAAGAAGGCAATCTTTAAAATAATGACAGCATACTGGCGTTTTATAAAAAGTTATGCTTTTAAATATTTCAAGAGAATATAGTATATTTGTAAACTAATAGAATTTTCTATGAAGGGACCTTTATTTTATGCCAAAATATTACTCTTTGGTGAATATGGAATCATCAAAGATTCC
>DRQI01000237.1 GCA_011330545.1 Flavobacteriia bacterium | reverse complement strand
TCATTTTCGTCTTCCATAAGTTTTTTAAAGGTTTCTAAATTTTTTATGTATTCATCTAGTGATTTTAGAATGTATTTTTTGTTTTGTAAGAAAATGGGCGTCCATGTTTTAGGATTACTTTTTGCTAAGCGCACCGTAGAGCGGAATCCGCTGCCTGCCATATCGAAGATTCTTTTTTCGTCTTTTTCAATTTCCAGTACTGTTTTTCCAAGCATAAATGAGCTGATATGTGATAGGTGAGAAACATAAGCAATGTGTTTGTCGTGTTGTTTTGCCGATTCCATAAAAACAGTCTGCATGTGAATGCTTTCAAACAAAGATACTACACGATTGACCATGTTTTTATCACTTAGATTTTGTTCACATATAATGTTTACTTTATCAGAAAATAAGTTATAAATAGCTGCTTCGGGGCCTGAAAATTCAGTGCCTGAAATAGGATGTACAGCTACAAAATTTTTCCGTTTAGGATGCTTTGCTACTGCTTTACAGACTTCACTTTTAGTAGACCCAACATCAAAGACCAAAGTATTGTCTTGAATTAAATCTAAAACTTGCAGGGTTACTTTAGGGATGGTATTGACCGGAACGGCAATAATTACCATATCAACATCTGTTACGATATCTATTGTAGCTTTTTTATAGATGATACCTAAATCTAATGCTTTTTGTAGGTGTTCAGGGTTATTGTCAATCCCATAAATGCTTGCCCATCTTATTTTTTTTAGTTCTAATGCTAAAGAACCTCCAATTAATCCTAATCCGATAACGGCTATTTTTTCCATAGTACTTCAATTATTTTGTGAGGCGTTTTAATACTTGTGCCAATGTTTCTTCGGGTACGCATAGTGAAATTCTAATATATCCTTCGCCATTACTGCCAAAAACCGTTCCCGGCGCTAAGAAAACATTATACGTATATAATAATTCATCTGTCACGGCTGTTGCTTTTTTGCCTTTAGGCAGTTTTGCCCAAACAAACAAACCGGCAGTATCTTTATCATAAGTACAATGTAAGGCTTCGGCAATGCTAAAAGCAATTTCCCTACGTTTTTTGTATACAGCATTTACGTTTACAAACCAATTGATATCACTTTTTAGGGCGGCAATCGCACCTTGTTGAATTCCGTAAAACATACCCGAGTCCATATTGCTTTTTACTTGTAAGACAGTAGTTATATGTTCTTGAGAGCCTAGTAACATACCTACTCTCCACCCGGCCATATTAAAGGTTTTGCTAAGTGAATTTAACTCTAAAGCAACTTCTTTTGCGCCATTAATTTCTAAGATACTTTTAGGGGTGTCATTTAGAATAAAGCTATACGGATTGTCATTGATAAGTAATACCTGATGTTGTTTTGCAAAAATAATAAGTTGCTCAAACAATTTTTTTGTCGGTTTACTACCGGTAGGCATGTGCGGGTAATTTATCCACATCATCTTTACCTTAGACAAATTTGTTTTTGATAATTTTTCTAAATCGGGAAACCAATTATTTTCTTCTACCAAATCGTAATAAACGGGTACAGCGCCTAACAGATTTGTTACTGAGGTATAGGTTGGATACCCCGGATTGGGAATTAACACCTCGTCTCCCGGGTTTAAGAAGGCCATAGAAATGTGCATAATACCTTCTTTAGAGCCCATTAATGGCAATATTTCATTTTCAGGATGTACCGTTACATTATAGTGCCGTTGGTAAAAATGGGCTATGGCATTTCTCAATTCGGGAATGCCCTGATAGCTTTGGTACCCGTGAATATGATTTTTTTCAAGGGTTTGTTGCAATGCCCTGCTAACGGCCATGGGAGGGTCTAAATCAGGGCTTCCGATACCAATATTTATCACGGGTTTTCCTTGGGCTATTAGTTGGCGGACTTCTCGTAATTTGGTAGAGAAATAGTACTCTTTTACGTGTTGTAACCTATTGGCTTTAGTGATCATATTTTCGTTTGCTTTGTTGGTATTCTCCTAATATTTTTAGGCTGCTTACTTTTTCTTTTACCTTGTCTATAGCTTTTTCAAACTGCCTGTAATCGTCAAAAATCACATCTGCGAAAAAAGCGTATTTCCAAGGTTTATCAATTATTGGAAGCGATTGTATTTTTGATAAGTTCATATTAAAAGCTGTAAAAATATTCAAGGCTTCGCCGAGGCTTCCTGTTTGGTGGTTGGTGATGAATTTTAAAGAAGCCTTATTGATAATTAATGGCCTTTTAAGGTTTCCATTTCGTTTTTTTAAAATAAAAAAGCGTGTATAGTTTTGCTTTCGGGTTTGAATTTTATTTTCTATGATGTGTAAGCCGTAAATTTCTGCTGCTTTTTTACTGGCGATGGCTGCAATTCCTTTGAGTTGTTTTTCGTGAATTTGTTTGGCAGATTCGGCAGTATCCGTTTCTTCAACAAGTTTGATATGAGGGTGGTTTCTAAAAAATTTTCTACATTGAAGTATTGCCATGGGGTGCGACCATACTTCTTTAATATCTGCCAATGATTGCCCTTTAAGTCCCATTAAATGATGGTGAATGGGCAAATGCACTTCTCCTTGAATACTTAAATCAAACTCATCTATCAAGGCATAATTGGGCAAAATAGAACCGGCTAATGAGTTTTCAATGGCCATTACCGCCCCGTCAACCAATTCTGTATTGACAAGTTCAGGTATTTCAACGAAAGAGAGGCATTCTTGTAACTTAATTTCATTGCCAAAATATTGGTTGGCAACAATATGGTGAAACGAACCTTCAATACCTTGTATGGCTATTTTCTTTTTTTTATTCATTTGAATAAGACATAAAAAAAAGTCCCGATTTCTCGAGACTTTTTATAGGATATTATTATTTTATCTTAAATAATACTCACAAAGCCTCGCTTCAGTTTATAAAAATAAAAGAAGTAAAAAAAGGCGTTCCAAGTATTGTTTAATTTCATATTGTTCTAATTGAAAGGACAAATCTAAACTTAAAACTTAAAAAAACAAATTTTTTTTAAACTTTAGTCATTTTATCGACATTATTGTTTTCTACAAAAGGATTGTTTTTTTGATATTCGCCGAGAATCTTTAATTCATTTACCATGTTTTCAACGGCTAAGAGTGCTTGGCAGTATTGAAGGTAATCATCAAAAATAAGGTCGATAAAAAAGGCGTATTTCCAAGGTTCTTTTGTAATGGGAAGCGATTGTATTTTAGAGAGGCTTAAATGATGTTTTTTAAAAACGGCTAAAATTTCTACTAAATTTCCGAGTTCGTGTTTTGTAATAAACTTTATTGAAGCCTTATTGTTTAAATAATCATCAGGATAGTGTTGCCGTTGTTTTTTGAGTACAAAATAACGAGTCATATTAATGAAATCGGTTTGTATTTCGGCCTCAAGAATTTCTAGATTATAAATTTCTGCGGCTTTTTTACTGGCAATAGCAGCGACACCTTTTAAATTTTTTTCTTCAATCATTTTGGCTACGGTGGCGGTATCTTTTTCTTCAACAATTCTAATATCGGGATATTTTCTGAGAAAAGTTTGACAGTGTTGCAGTGCAATGGGGTGCGACCAAATTTCTTTGATATCACTCATTGTTTGCCCTTTTAATGCCATTAAATTATGAATCATAGGAAGATAAATCTCTCCACAAATACTCAAATTGTGAGTGTCAATTAATTGATAATTGGGTAAGATAGCTCCGGCAACAGAATTTTCGATGGCCATAATGGCTCCTTCAACAACATTTTTAGTAATTAATTCCGGAATTTCGGCAAAAGACATACACTCGTTAAGTGAGACTTTTTCTCCGAAAAAGTCTGAGGCAGCAATGTGATGAAAAGAACCTTTAATTCCTTGTATAGCGATATTCATGGTTTGGGTTTAGGATGCTTAGCTTCGATACAACGCAAAAAAGAAATATTTATTTTTAATAATAACAATTTTAACAATTTGCAGAAAGAAATAGTTACACCCGCATTATGTATTAGTCAATAAATTAACGAATTAATATTACAATCAATATAAACAAAAATTTAGCATTTATTGATTAGAAATATTATCTAGATGTCATTCTGATCCTGAGCATTCGAGAGAGGAGTCTCTATTGAAATAATGGTCTTTATATTAAATATTAAAAAACATTATTAATTGGTTATCAGACATTTAAACACGGTTTATATGATAGAAAACCTATTACGCCTTCAAACCCTTAGCCCATGGCTGTTGGGTTTGAACCCTAATAACGACTCATTAATACATAATGCAGGTTAAAAAAGACAGCTTTTAAAGATAAAAAAAGCGGGTTTATGGAGTTAATTTCTCTAAAACTTCGAGAAGCTCTTTTTTTACCAAGTCGTATTTTTTAAATAATAAAAAGTGATTGGCATCTTTTACAGTGATGGGTTTGAGGATACTATCAGTTACATTTTTGG
>DRQI01000236.1 GCA_011330545.1 Flavobacteriia bacterium | reverse complement strand
TGGTATAAATATCTTCTAACGTTGCTACTGAATATGATTCATAATTTTTATATTTTTTCTTTATTGCCGGAATTTGTTGTGATGAACATTCGCGTCCTCTCACCGGGAACTTTTTACCTTCATTAAAATAACTCAGTACAATATCTCCGTGCTTATTTTTATCAAAATCATTAAAGTAAACATCAAACGTTTCGTCGGCCTTGGCTTGATATTTAAAGTTCAATCCGTTATTGCCCACTATAAAATCCAAATCTCCGTCCTTATCAAAATCTCCACCTTTGATACTAAACCACCAACCTGTTTCTTTTTGAAGTCCGTATTGTTTTGTAAGGTTTTTAAACGTTCCTTTATTATTTTTAAAAATGGTAATAGGCATCCATTCTCCAACTATCATTAAATCTGTCCAGCCGTCATTATCAATATCAGCCCAAACGGCATCGGTTACCATTCCTAGTTCTTTTAAATCGGGTGCTATTTTCTCGGTTACATCTTCAAACGTTGCATTTCCGTTGGTACTTATATTCTCTAAAATATAGCTATCTGCGGGCTGCGGATAATTTTTAGGAACTATTCGGCCTCCTACAAATAAGTCTGTATCTCCGTCTTTATCGTAATCATAACCCACTACCCTAGAGCCACTTGTTAACATTTTTGGCAATGCCGTAGCAGATTTGATAAAATTACCCGTGCCGTCATTGATATAAAGGCGGTCTTGCAACATTGGTGAATCAAACTCAAACTCATTGCCTCCACTTACCATATAAATATCATTATCTCCGTCTTTATCAGCGTCAAATATTAAAATCCCGGCATCTTCAAAAGCACTATCTTCGTCTATGGCTTGAAGGTGCTGCCTGACAAATCCTTTAGGGGTCTGAAAAAATACGCCGGCTTGGTTTTGTGTGGAGCTTCCTACAATAAAATCTTCCAATCCGTCATTGTTCAAATCGCCAACGGCAATATTAGGCCCTAGCATAGAGGTTTGGTAGGGCAATAGTACTTCATCGGCAAAATCGTCATATAAATTTTCAACGTGTTGATATGCCGGTGTTATTGCCGGGTCATTTTCGGTAACAAACAGTTTCTTTTTTTCTTCTGAATTACGGCTCTTTGCAGGTAGTTTTGCTTTAGAATAGTCTATTTCAATAGTTTGATTTTTATTGACAGCTACTAGTTGCTGTACTTTTGTATCGGGCCAAACGATATGAATCGTATCTATTTTTTCAGCCTTTCCTATTCCGAAATGCAATTGTGGTGCTACCGAAGATTGAAATCCTCTGGTTAGTGTCATTTCTTGAAATTGATTGAGGCCATTTGCTATTGCGGTGGCTTTGACGCCCAATCCGAATTTATTTTTGTCAGGCCCTTTAAATTTCAACGTGATATAGTTGTTTTTTTCTGAACTTTTATTTTCAAAAATAACGGCATTGTCATCAATATTATTGATGATAATTTCTAAATCGCCATCATTGTCTAAGTCGGCATAGGCACTCCCGTTAGAGAAGCCTTTAAAAACAATACCCCAATCTTCATTTACCTTGGTAAAGGTTAAATCGCCATTATTTTTAAATACGAAGTTGTCTATTTTTTCTGATGGGATTGCCAATGTTTTTTTTAGCAAACTGTCTTTTGTCAACCGTTGTTTACTCAATTTATTAAAAAAATCTTTGTTATTAATTTCCCTTCGTGTACCGTTAGATATAAAGATATCTTTCCATCCGTCGTTATCCAAATCGGCAAATAGCGGCCCCCAGCTCCAATCGGTAGTTGCTACTCCTGCTAGTCGGGATACATTGCTGAAATCAGGCAATGAGTCATGGAGCATTCCATTATTTAGCTGTAACATATTTTGCATGTACTGATAACCGAATCCGGCATTGACCGTACCCCAAAATAGTGATGGGTTCATACTTGCCATATTTGCTTTTGACCTTCGGTTACTGTTTGGGGTCATGTCCATTTGCATAATATCTAACAAGCCGTCATTGTTAAAATCGGCAATATCCACTCCCATTCCGTATAAGGCGGTTTGTTTGGTAAGGCCTTTTACGTGTTCGCTAAACGTACCGTTTTTATTATTGATAAAGAGGTAATCGGGCACAGTAAAATCATTAGAGATATAGATATCGGGCCAACCGTCGTTATTGACATCACCTACGGTGGCGCTATTGGTGAGTCCAAAAGACCGCAATCCGGCTTTATCGGTAACATCAGTAAATGTATTACCGTCATTTCTATACAATTTATCGGTTTCTACATCTTTTGGATTATTCATTTTATACTGGTAAAAAAGATTGGGAGCATTGAATCTTGTGGGCGGATAGTTGGCCACATAGAGGTCTAAATCGCCATCGCGGTCATAATCAAAAAAAGTAGCTTGTATACTGTTTCCAATATCGGCAATTCCATATAACGAAGCACTTTCGGTAAATGTTTCGTCTCCATTATTGATATATAACAGGTTTTCTTTGGGTTCAAATTTTCCGCCAACGGAACAGTAAATATCTAACAATCCATCATTATTTACATCTGCCATGGTAACACCCGTAAACCAACGGCGGTCTCCTGAGACTCCGGCTTTTTCAGAAATGTCTTCAAATTTTAGTCCTCCTTTATTGAGATATAATTTATTAGGCACCATATTGCCGGTAAAAAACAGGTCGATAAGGCCATCGTTATTAATATCTCCGGCTGCCACTCCGCCGCCCATATACATATAGGCATAATTTAAGTAATTTAGGGAGTCGGTTTCTGTTAAATTATTAGAAAATGTGATACCGGTTTGCTCGGTACTCAATTGGTTAAAGATTTTAGTTTTAGCTGTTGAAACATTGCTTTTTTCATTACATGAAACTAAAAATACTGTTATTGACAATAACAAAATAGCATTCTTCATTTTAAAAATATTTGATAGTATAAAGGTACTAATTATGCGAAATTTACCCATCATTTTGTAGGGTTATTTAATCGCGATACTACTTTTTTATAAGAAAAAAGCAGAGCATCAAGGATAATGCTCTGCTTCACTAATTAAATATACAAATATTACTCAATTAATTAAAAACCTGGGTTTTGCTGTAATACGCCACCGCTTTGATCTATAGCATTAATAGGTATTGGCATTCTATCATGTTTTGCTTCATAAGGCCTTGCTTTACCGGCAAAGGAAGTAATTACTCGTGACTCGTTAGTAAAATATTCATTCATAATAGTGGTGCCATTTCCCCATCTTCTAATATCGAACAGACGTTGCCCTTCCATTGCCAATTCAAGGCGGCGTTCCATACGTACTGCTTTTCTGGCAAAATCTTGGTCAGGAAAAGACGGATAAGGCTCTATACTATAATTTGCAGCGTCGGCTGTACCGGCTTCATTTTTAACATAAGTCATATTTTTAGCTCGGTTTCTCACTTGGTTTACATAATCCAACGCAGTGGCCATATCTCCCGTTTCTACTGCCGCTTCTGCCGCCATTAACAACACATCGGAATATCTCATGATATGGAAATTAATTCCCGAACGTTGTTGCCCCCAAGAACCTGTTCCTTGATTGGCAGTTTCGCCGTTATAGTAAATATTCTTCTTTGATAAATAAGGTCCTGAAATATCGGCAAAATTGGCACGAATCCAATCTTTTCCAACCATCATCCCCCAACCGTTATAGTCAATACCTCTTCTTCCAACAGTATAATCTAATCTAGGGTCTAGTGTACCTGTATGCGGGGTAAAGGCTTCTTGGCTTGTAATACCATAATCATTTGTAACATCTGATTGATTGAAGGTATCTAACAAAGGTAATCCGTTAGCATCTACTTGAAAGGCATTGACCAAATCTTGAGTGGGTTGGTAAAATCCGCAGCAAGAACCGAAAGGCCCACCCCCGGGAAAGTTTAAAGTACCTCCACGGTTACCATTGAAAGACTGTCCTGCATCGGCAGTAAACTGAATGGCAAATAAAGATTCTGAGCTATTGTCACCTGCCAAACGGAAATTATCAGCAAATTCTGGAATTAACGAGTAATTTCCACTATTGATTACTTCGTTTAACAAAGTCAATGCTTCTCCCCATTTAGATTGATATAATTTAACTTTACCTAAAAAGGCTTTAGCTACCATAGAAGTTGGCCTACCGGGATCATCTTGAGTAGCAGGCAAATTGTCTATTGCAAACTGAAAATCGGCTTCAATTTTATCCCAAATGGGCCCTGAATTGGGTTGATTAAAATCGACATTGTCAAAATTTTCGAGAGAAATAAAAGGAACATTTCCAAATATCTTTTGCAGCTCAAAATCAAAGATTCCTCTTAAAAATTTGGCTTCAGCTTCTTTTTCAACAAAATCACCTCCTTCAATCCCATTAATAATAGAAAGTACGCCATTTGCCCGATTCACTCCAGCAAATAAGCCATTCCATTTTCCGTTTACATACGGATTTCCCGTGGTCCAATCAAAGGTCTCCAATAGAAATAAATCTGCTTGGTCGCCATCTGTACTTCCTTTATGGGCATCGTCTGAGATTACATCAAACCACCAGTTATCACCACTTACATGCCAATCGGCACCGCCTCTTAAATTGATACCATCTAATACAGAGTAAGCAGCCGTAAGTTTTAAATCAACACCGACAGCATTTTGAAGGGCATCGTCACTTAAAGCACCAACTTCAACTGTATCTGAAAATTCATCTTTACATGCTATAACACTAACTAGCAATAACATTAAATAAATTAGTTTATTCTTCATTTTCTTATAATTTTATATTAACACCTACACTTAAAATACGAGATATTGGAAAGGATTGAAAATCAACTCCCAATGTTAAATTACCACGGTTTGAAATAACTTCAGGGTCTAACCCATCATAGCCGGTTATAGTAAACAAGTTGGTTCCTTGCAAATATACACGAACTGAACTTAAATTTGCTTTGTCAGTTAATTTACTAGGCAATGTATATCCAATTTGTAAGTTCTTTAATCTAAAGAAAGAGCCATCTTCTACAAAAAATGAATTTGGTGCTGTCTCACTATTGGTAATTGTTTGGCTTAAGGCAGGCAAACTTGCGCCTGTATTGGTAGGCGACCAAGAATTTAACACCCTAGTACTTCTATTACCATTAAAGAACGTTGGAAAATCTGTAAATATTTTTTCGTAATTATAAACATCATTTCCTTGAGAACCTGAAAAGAATGCCGAAAGGTCAAAGCCTTTATAAGCGGCATTCAAATTGATACCATAGGTAAAATCAGGATGTGGCGAACCTATAAAAGTACGGTCATCATCATTGATAACACCATCATTATTAAGGTCTTTATACCTAAATCTACCTACACCATCGGCATCTGTCGGGAAATTTTGGTCTGCGGCGCTGGCAACTTCAGATTCTGAAGCAAAAATACCTTCAACTACACGCCCGTAAAATTCTGATATAGAACCTCCTAAACGTGTTAGGGTGATTGAACCTCCTCTAAATGACTGACCGAACAAATCACTATCCAATTGAGTTACTTCATTTTTATAAGTTGATACATTCATATCTATACCATATGAAAAACCTGAACTGGTCTCATCTTGATAATTTAAATTAATGTCAACACCTTTTCTTTCAATTGTACCAACATTTAACAATGGGTTATCGCCTTCTAAACCTGTTGAAGGGTTTGATGCAGAACTCGGTGTAATTAAACCCTCAGTTTTAATTTTAAAATATTCAGCTGCCACTGACAATTTATTGTTGAACATACCAACATCAACACCAACGTTGGTTGATTTACTGGTCTCCCATCTTAAATTGGGGTTTCCAACTTGGCTTAAAATTGCCCCTGTTGCAATAGTACTACCATCAAAAGCATAATTGGCAAACTGATTACTCAATATAGACACATTCACTCCCGGCAAAGTTCTAGGTAATGTTTGATTTCCAATTTCACCGTAGGAGGCTTTGAATTTCAAACGGTTTACTATGGCATCTTGTGGGAAAAAGTCTTCTTTACTGATTACCCAACCTGCACTGAATGACGGGAAAGTATCTGACCTGTTATCACCAATAAATTTTGATGATTTATCTCTACGAACCGTAACTGTTGCTAAATATTTTCCTTTATAAGTATAATTGGCTGTTCCAAATATAGAAAATAAAGTATTTGTTCTATCAAAGGCAAAATCTACATTAGGAGTTCCTGTACCATTTGATAATAAATAAAAATCAGGGGTTTCAAATAAGAAACCTGTAATACTTATCTGGTCTCCTTTTGCTCTTTCTTCTAAGGCTTCAATACCTACTAAGGCATTTAAGACGTGATCTCCAAAAGTTTTATTAAAATTCAATGTATTCGTCCATGTCCAGTTAAAAAGATTGATATTACCTTCAGCAAGTGTATTTGTTGACACCGGCTCAGCAGCTTCAGGATCTAATGCTGAAAAACGCCTATTATCTATGGCTCTTAAACTTCCACTAGCTAATGTTTTAAAAGTCAATCCTTCTATTAATTCAGCACTTAAATAAAGATCTCCGAATATTTGGGCATTTCTGTCATAATTATATTTATTTCTTTCTAAAGTAGCCACCGGATTGTTTACATTACTTAAACCGGTACCATTACTATAAGGGCCGGCATAATTACCGGCATCATCAAAAACAGGAATTAGAGGGCTTGCCCTAAACGCTCTATTAATTTGAACACCAGGGCCAGAAACACCTGATTGACCGGGGTTTTGTTGTCTTGCAAAGGAAACACTTAAATGCTCGCCTATGGTAATTTTTTTATTCAATGCTTTAAATTCTGAATTCAATCTTGTAATACCTCTTTTGTAACCTGTTTCTAATAAAACACCTTCTCTGTTCAAATAACTTGCAGATAAGTAATACCTACCTGTTTCTCCACCATTTTCTAAAGAAACAGAAATATTTTGTGTAGAAGCACTTCTTAAAATCTCGTCTGCCCATTTAGTACCTCCGGGTTTTACAGTAACAGTAGTTGGTGCAGAAGGTGGTAAGTTTAGCAGTTGTGTCGGTACTACTGGAGTAGGCCCTGAGCCATATTGAGGATGAGTAAGAACGGCACCATCATTACTTAAACTTTCCCATATCATATTTCCATGCTGAACAGGGTTTAAAAAATCGGGGATGTTTACTACCTCAGCAGAGCCGGCATAGAAATTAACCGATAACCTAGCTTTGCCCATATTATATTTACCACTTTTAGTTGTAACGATAATAACTCCGTTTGCGGCCCTAGCTCCATAGATGGCCGCAGAGGCATCTTTTAAAACATTCATCTGTTCAATATCTGCAGCATTTATATTACTCAAGACATTAGGATCGTCTGTTTGCACTCCGTCAATGATATATAACGGGTTGGTATTATTAGATGTCCCAAAACCACGAATATTCACTTTAGGGGCACCACCGGGTACACCACTGTTTACAATACTAACTCCCGAAACTCTTCCTTCAAGTAGTTCAGCGGCACTTACTACCGGAGTCTTGATAGCTTCAGAAATGTCAACAGAAGCAACGGCTCCTGTTAAATCACCTCTTGTTTGAGTGGTATATCCAACCACTACTACTTCATTTAATACATTGGCATCTTCTACCAAGGTAACGTCAATGGTTGATTGCCCAGCGACATTTATTTCTTGGGTTACATACCCTACAAAACTTATTACCAAAACGGCATCAGGAGCTACCTCATTTAAGGTATACTTTCCATCAAAGTCTGTGGTAGCACCATTACTAGTACCTTTTACAACTACAGCTGCTCCGGGCAAAGGCCCATTTGCATCTGACACCGTTCCGGATACCGTTTGTGCTTGTGCATACCCACAGAGCATAAAAATCGAAAGAAAAAGCAATTTTCTAAATAATCTTTTTTTCATAATTAGTCAAATTAGTTTAATATTTGTTTAGTAAAATCATAATTTACAATTAAAGTAGCATAAATATACTCATTACAGTATTTAACGAAAAAATAATATACAAACAACGTTAAATGAGCAATGAATGACATCTAATAGGACATAAGCTATCTTGTTTAGATTACATACAACCTTAATTACAATTATAGGGTTTAATTATCGGGTTCAATTTCCAATAATTCTATCTTTTTAAATTCTATCGGATGGCTTTCACTCTGCAATGAAATATATCCTTCTGTTAACAATTGGCCTTCTTGGCTTTTTAGCGTATTATAATCACCTCCTATTTGAGGTTTGGCATAAGAGAGTACTTCTTTGCCATTTACATAATGTGAAATAATTGAATCTTTAATCACCAACACTTCTACGGCTACCCATTGATTGCCATAATAAGTTTCAGAAGACGAATTAATACAGTGTTTTTTTATTAATGTATCATGCATTACGATATGTGTTCCCGGCGTGCATACATTTGCCGTAGGCCTTGATACTCCTTTTTTTATGCCTCCTAATAGTTGTACTTCAACAGATACGGGGAAATCTTGATTCAATCCCATAGTTTCAGGGGCTTGGCTATGTATCATAATACCGCTATTGCGTTCTGCCCAGCCTTGGCCTCCTTTTACTTGTTTTTCAAGAAACCTATATTCTAATTTTAACCGATAGCTCGAAAATGGTTTTTTATAAAAGAGATGTCCGAAGGCATTGTTAAAATCATCATATTCATCGTAATTTACTTGCAACATTCCGTTTACAACACGAAATGTATTTTTATAATTGTCGCCTAACGGATGCCCTTTTATCTTTACTATCCACCCCTCTAAATCTTTACCGTTGAACAATGATATCCAGTGAGCCTTATTTTTAGTACTCGTTTTACTATGAACATCTTCTTGTGCCTTACAGCTAGAAAATAGAAAAATACTCAATAACATTATGATAGCCTTCGTACTATTCATATTCTTTTATTCCTTTTAAAGGATAGCTATTTAATTTCGTTCATCCTTAATTTATAATTTCCAACCTTCTCGGTATTCTCTTTTTACAAACTGATTTGCCTCGTCAAAGTTTGTAATTTTCATGTTGGCACCATCCCACAACAACTTTTTTCTTCCCGGGTATTCAAACCTGTGATTACTCTTATTTTTTCGTAGTATATAACTTCTTATTGCCAAATTACCCATCAAAACGGTTTCAGTTAACGGGCCGGCATAATCAAAGGAAGAAGTCAAGCCTCTGTGCTTTGTGTTGCCAAACCCTTCTTTGCATGCTTCAACCCATGCTGCTTGATGGCCGTGTTCGGGCAATGCATCATCGTTTTTTGTATTGGGTGAAACCAGCACATCGCCATTATTAAAATATATTTTAGGATTTCTTCCATAGGTACCGCAAGTCATAATGCCTTTTTCACCAATCATTATTACGCCATTAGCACTATTATCATCACCTATCGGGTGGTTGGCCGGAATTAGTTCGGGGTGAAAAGGCCTCAGCCCACCGTCAGTCCAAGTCATTGTCATTTCGGTTTTATTTTTAGCTGATGGCAAAAATTTTAATTGGGTTCTTGAAGATGGCGGGCAAGACTCAGGCAAATATTCAGGCACCCAATCTTTGGTATATACGGCACCCACGCTACTTTCTACTTCTGTAGGATATCCGAGTCCCAATACCCTAAAAGGCGGGTCTATTAAATGGCAACCCATATCCCCTAAGGCACCGGTTCCAAAATTCCACCAACCTCTCCATTTAAACGGATGGTATAACGGGTGGTAGTCAACCATTTTTGCCGGCCCTATCCAAGTATCCCAATCCAACCCTTCTAATAATTTAGGTTTATCTGTTGGGGTAGGAATGCCTTGTGGCCAAACCGGCCTGTTCGTCCAAACATGTACTTTGGTAACTTTTCCTATGTTGCCTTTATCAAACCATTGTATCATTTGTTTTACACCTTGGCCCGAAGCTCCTTGATTGCCCATTTGCGTAACCACTTTATATTGATTGGCAGCTTTTGTCAACATTCTGGTTTCATAGATATCATGTGCCAATGGCTTTTGAACATACACGTGTTTTCCTGATTTTATGGCTGCCATTGCAATAACGGCATGTGTATGATCGGGTGTTGAAACGGTAAGGGCATCAATATCTTTTATTTCATCTAATACTTTTCGATAATCTTTATACCGTTTTGCCTTAGGGAATTTTTTTAAAGCTTTTGCCGCCCTATTCCAATCTACATCGCAAATGGCTGCGATATTGGAGGAACCATTATTCCAAACATTTATCGCATCAGAATACCCCTTGCCTCCGCCT